>NZ_JAMNDD010000002.1:370019-479466 GCF_051812965.1 Salmonella sp. NW1250
CATCCGTAGCTCAGCTGGATAGAGTACTCGGCTACGAACCGAGCGGTCGGAGGTTCGAATCCTCCCGGATGCACCATATTCTCCGTACTTTCAGCGATGAAGATGCAGATAAGATAGCGGTAATCACCGCTGGCATCAGAAGGATAACGTTGCGTCAGCAACGGCCCATAAGGCGAATAATCCTCCCGGATACGTCACTGCCCCGCAATCGCTTTTCCCCTTATCCTGAACATACCTCTTCATCTCTATTAGCGACAAAATCAACCAATTGCGATAAAGTACTGTCTGGTTATTCGGTTTGCGAGAACACGATGTACGCACGTTATGCTGGTTTGATTTTTGATATGGACGGTACTCTCCTGGATACCGAACCCACGCATCGCAAAGCGTGGCGTGAGGTTTTGGGGCGCTATGGTCTTCGTTTTGATGAACAGGCAATGGTCGCGCTTAACGGTTCGCCAACCTGGCTTATCGCCCAGTCAATCATTGAGCTTAACCATGCCGATCTTGATCCCCTGTCACTGGCGCGTGAGAAAACCGACGCGGTAAAAAGCATCCTGCTGGACTGCGTAGAACCGCTGCCGCTGGTTGAGGTGGTTAAAGCGTGGCATGGGCGGCGTCCCATGTCGGTCGGTACCGGTAGCGAAAGCGCTATCGCGGAAGCCTTGTTAGCGCATCTGGGGCTGCGTCGTTATTTTGATGCGGTTGTGGCGGCAGATCACGTACAGCATCACAAACCTGCGCCTGACACCTTCCTACTGTGCGCCCAGCGGATGGGCGTCATGCCGACGCAGTGCGTGGTATTTGAAGATGCCGATTTTGGTTTACAGGCGGCGCGGGCGGCGGGAATGGATGCCGTGGATGTTCGACTATTGTGAGTGACGGACTGTCGCTCCTGTCTCTGTTTGCCAGTAGTTTTCTCAGCGCGACGCTGTTACCCGGTAATTCTGAGGTGGTTTTGGTTGCTATGCTGGTCTCCGGCGTCAGCCATCCCTGGGTCTTAGTCTTAACAGCAACAATGGGTAATAGCCTTGGAGGGGTAACTAACGTTATTCTTGGGCGTTTCTTTCCGCTGCGCAAAACGTCGCGCTGGCAGGAAAAAGCGACTGGCTGGCTAAAGCGTTATGGCGCAGCCACACTATTATTAAGCTGGATGCCGGTCATCGGTGATTTGTTGTGCCTGTTAGCGGGATGGATGCGCATCCCGTGGGGGCGGACGATCTTTTTTTTGTGTCTTGGTAAGGCGCTGCGCTATGTTGCGCTCGCAGCGGCGACGGTTCAGGGCATGATGTGGTGGTAATAATTGTAGGTTTGGCATGTATGGCCGCCATTACAGTTATGCTTATTAAAACGATTTGGACAGGCGGGAGGTCAATTTGATCCCGGACGTATCACAGGCTCTGGCCTGGCTGGAAAAACATCCTCAGGCGTTAAAGGGGATACAGCGCGGGTTAGAGCGCGAAACGCTGCGTGTCAATGCTGATGGCACGCTGGCGACAACAGGTCATCCTGAAGCGTTAGGTTCAGCGCTGACCCATAAATGGATTACCACGGATTTTGCGGAAGCCCTACTGGAGTTTATTACGCCAGTCGATGGCGATATCCAGCATATGCTCACTTTTATGCGCGATCTCCATCGGTATACGGCCAGGAAACTGGGCGATGAGCGGATGTGGCCATTAAGTATGCCCTGCTATATTGCGGAAGGGCAGGACATAGAGCTGGCGCAGTACGGCACATCCAATACCGGGCGCTTTAAGACGCTCTATCGCGAAGGGCTGAAAAATCGTTATGGCGCTTTGATGCAAACCATCTCCGGCGTACATTACAATTTTTCATTACCGATGGCGTTCTGGCAGGCGAAATGCGGCGTTACGGAAGGCGAAGCGGCAAAAGAAAAAATTTCTGCCGGCTATTTTCGTCTGATTCGCAACTATTACCGTTTTGGCTGGGTCATCCCCTATCTGTTTGGCGCGTCTCCGGCCATTTGTTCCTCTTTCCTGCAAGGGAAGCCAACCACATTACCGTTTGAAAAAACGGACTGCGGCATGTACTACCTGCCGTATGCGACGTCGCTGCGTTTGAGTGATTTGGGCTATACCAATAAGTCGCAAAGCAATCTCGGAATTACGTTTAACGATCTACATGAATACGTTGCAGGTCTGAAGCGCGCGATTAAAACCCCTTCCGAGGAGTACGCGCGGATTGGTGTGGAAAAAGACGGTAAGCGGCTACAGATTAACAGCAACGTTCTGCAAATTGAAAATGAGCTGTACGCGCCCATTCGTCCCAAGCGCGTGACGCGCAGCGGCGAATCGCCTTCTGACGCGCTTCTGCGTGGTGGTATTGAGTATATTGAAGTTCGTTCTCTCGATATTAACCCGTTCTCACCGATCGGCGTAGACGAGCAACAGGTGCGCTTCCTCGATCTGTTTATGGTCTGGTGCGTATTGGCCGATGCGCCGGAAATGAGTAGCGATGAGCTGTTATGTACGCGCACAAACTGGAATCGCGTTATTCTGGAAGGGCGTAAGCCGGGCCTGACGTTAGGCATTGGCTGTGAAACTGCGCAGTTCCCGCTGCCCAAAGTCGGGAAAGATCTCTTCCGCGATCTGAAACGCGTGGCGCAAACGCTGGACAGTATCCACGGGGGAGAGGAGTATCAAAAGGTATGTGACGAGTTGGTCGCCTGCTTTGATAATCCTGAACTGACATTCTCCGCCCGGATCCTACGGTCTATGATTGATGAAGGCATTGGCGGCACCGGGAAAGCGTTCGGTGAGGCTTACCGTAATCTGTTACGCGAAGAGCCGCTGGAGATTTTACAGGAAGAAGAGTTTATTGCTGAACGTGACGCTTCAGTACGTCGTCAGCAGGAGATTGAGGCGGCGGATACCGAGCCGTTTGCCGCGTGGCTTGCGAAACACGCCTGATCCAAAAGAAAAAGGCCACTCACGGAGTGGCCAAAATTTCATCGCTGAAAACAGGGATGATGATAACAAATGCGCGTCTTTCATATACTCAGACTCGCCCCGGAACAAAGAGTTCAGTTTATTTTTAAAAAATTATCGGAGGTGACTAAATGCCATTATTAGATAGCTTCGCAGTCGATCATACCCGGATGCAAGCGCCGGCGGTCCGGGTTGCAAAAACGATGAACACCCCGCATGGCGACGCAATCACCGTGTTTGATCTGCGTTTTTGCATTCCGAACAAAGAAGTGATGCCGGAAAAAGGGATTCATACGCTTGAGCATCTGTTTGCTGGCTTTATGCGCGACCACCTCAACGGTAACGGCGTTGAGATTATCGATATCTCGCCGATGGGCTGCCGCACCGGCTTTTACATGAGCCTGATTGGCACGCCGGACGAGCAGCGTGTTGCCGACGCCTGGAAAGCGGCGATGGCGGATGTGCTGAAAGTGCAGGATCAAAACCAGATCCCGGAGCTGAACGTTTACCAATGCGGTACGTATCAGATGCACTCGCTCAGTGAAGCGCAGGACATTGCCCGTCATATTCTGGAGCGTGATGTGCGCGTGAACAGCAATAAAGAGCTGGCGCTGCCGAAAGAAAAACTGCAGGAACTGCATATTTAGTCTTATTGGTAAGCGTTTCCAGTATTTAAATTAACCCCGGTTTATGGCCGGGGTTTTTTATTGCTTAATATAATTTGCGTTTATTATATTTGCGGCGAGAATACATTTTAAATTAAGTAATGCCTGGCCTGTTAAATAATAAAATGTGATCTGGCAAACAGAAAAAGCGGATAACTCACGATGCCAGAGTGTATTGATCACATAAACTAAAAATCATAAATAATTAATAGAAAAACATAATGGAATGCGCCAGATATCCAGGTAATAACAAGACTCTACTAATAGCCGGTCGATGGGGTTTTTAGCAAATCTTATCTGGTATACATCAAACTTAAGGGATAAAAAATGAAGGCTAAATATTTGGCGCTGATGATCGGTGCTTGCTTTTCTCATAACCTTTGGGCAGCGAATAATATCACTATTGAGCAGCGTCTGGCTGAACTGGAGCAACGTGTTGTTAATGCTGAAAAACGGGCATCCGATGCCGAGGCGCAAATTCGCTCGCTGAAACAGCAGCAGGTCGCCGCTACGCCGACGGTGAATGTCCAGTCCGCCGAGCCCATTGCAGCAGGTAAAACGCCGCCGAAGCTGACCTTATCCGGATTCAGCGATATTAAGTTCTATGGCGATGTCGAATTTAATATGGATGCGGCAAGCCGTTCCGGTAGCCTGACCTCGATGAGAACGTCAGCGAATAAAGATTGGGCATCAGGAACCAATGAACGCTGGGATATTAACGGACGCCTGTTGTTGGGCTTTGATGGCTACCAGCGGCTGGACAACGGTAATTTTGCCGGATTCTCTGTACAGCCTCTGGCGGACCTGACCGGAAAAATGAACCTTGATGATGCCGTTTTCTTCTTTGGCCGTGAGAATGACTGGAAAATTAAGGTTGGTCGTTTTGAAGCCTACGATATGTTCCCGCTGAATCAGGATACGTTTATTGAATATTCGGGGAATACAGCGAACGATCTTTACAGTGACGGTTACGGCTATATCTATATGATGAAAGAAGGACGGGGACGTAGCGACAGTGGGGGTAACTTCCTGCTGAGTAAAACCATCGACAACTGGTATTTCGAAGTTAACACATTGCTGGAAAATGGCAGTACGTTATATACCGAGAAGCAGTACCACGGAATGGATTTAACCAACGATAAAAACGTGGCTTACGTCCGTCCGGTTATCGCCTGGCAAAACGGGCGTTTTTCAACGGCGATAGCGATGGAAAGTAACGTCGTTAACAACGCCTATGGCTATTATGAGAATGGGAAGTGGATCGATCAGTCAGATCGTACGGGCTATGGTTTTACCATGACCTGGAATGGTCAAAAAACTGACCCGGAAGATGGCGCAGTGATTAACCTGAATACCGCCTATATGGATGCGACCGATGAGACAGATTTTACCGCTGGGGTGAATGCGCTGTGGCATCGATTTGAACTGGGTTATATCTATGCGCATAACAAAATCGAAGCCTTCAATGCTGCCAATATCGATGCCGTTTGTGAGGACGATTGTTGGATCACCGATCCCGGCAATTATGATATTCACACTATTCATGCCTCATATTTATTCCCCAACGTGATGGATATGAAAAACTTTAACATCTACCTCGGTGCCTATGCTTCATGGGTAGAGGCCAATCCGAATAATGGCGATAACAGTGAAGATGCGCGTTACGGCGGGCGTCTGAGATTCAAATATTTCTTCTGATTGTTGGTCTACTAAAAAAGGGATCCGCAGATCCCTTTTATCAGATAGTTAGTGCGCGCCGCCACCGCCGCCGCCCGCACCGAAGGGCGGTTTGGCGAACCACACCAGGCCGAGCAGCACCAGGAAGATCCCCGCCGACATCCAGAAGATTTCGTTGGCGGAAATAATCAGCCCCTGATTCGTGATTTGCTGGGCTATCCAGCCTGACGCCTGTTGGTGCGTCATCCCTAAGCCTTCCAGTTTATCGTACATAGCCTGAGCGTTTGGATTATACGCCGTAACCGACTCCGTGAGCTGAGCATGGTGTAGCGACTCACGATCGGTCCACATAGTGGTGGTAATCGAGGTGCCAATTGAACCTGCCAGCGTTCGCGTGAAGTTCGACAGGCTTGATGCCGCCGCCAGCCGTTCTGGCGGTAACCCGGAGAGCGTAATGGTGGTCAGCGGCATAAAGAAGCAGGCGACGGCAAATCCCTGAATAAACTGCGGCCATGCGGAAGCGCCGAAATCCATACCCGGTTCGAACGTCCAGGCGCGCCAGTAAAAACAGACGGCGTACATAATGAAGCTGAACGTGACCAGCCTGCGCATATCCAGTTTATGCGCGAAGCGTCCGATAATCGGCGACAAAATTACCGGAATAATGCCGACTGGCGCCGACGCCAGACCTGCCCACGTTGCGGTATAGCCGTACACCTCTTGCAAAAGCTGCGGCAGTAGAACAATGGCGCCGAAATAGAGCATATAGGCAAGGCTGATGCACAAGCAGCCAATAGTGAAGTTACGCGATTTAAAAAGAGAAAGATCGACGATAGGGTGATCGTCGGTCAGTTCCCAGACGATCAGGAAACTGATGGCGATGACGGCGACCACGGTCAGGATGATAATTTCCTGTGAGGAGAACCAGTCCAGCTCTTTACCGCGATCGAGCATAATTTGCAGGCTGCCGATGCCAATCACCAGTAACGCCAGCCCGACGGCGTCAATACGTCGCCGTTCGGTATGCGTTTCACGTCCGCGCAGCGTGTGTAACGTCATCAGGACGACGGCGATGCCAATCGGAACGTTGATGAAGAAAATCCATCCCCAGTGGTAATTATCACTGATGTAGCCCCCCAGAATCGGGCCGCAAATCGGCGCGACAATGACGGTCATTGACCAGAGCGCCAGCGCAATGGAGCGCTTTGCAGGCGGATAGTTATTCAGCAACAGGCTTTGCGAGAGCGGAATCAGCGGCCCGGCGACCACGCCCTGCACCACGCGGAAGAAGATCAGCATATTCAGGCTGCTGGATACGCCACAGGCCCAGGAGGCCGCGGCAAAGGCGACCGTCGACCACATGAACAGTTTGACTTCGCCAAAACGTTTCGCCAGCCAGCCGGTTAAGGGAATCGAGATAGCGTTCGCCACCCCGAAAGAGGTGATAACCCATGTCCCCTGGCTTAGGGAAGAACCCAGGTTCCCGGCGATGGTCGGAATCGCCACGTTGGCAATGGTGGAGTCCAGCACCTGCATGAATGTCGCCAGCGACAGCGCGATCGTCATGATGACGAGCTGCGCGCCCTCCAGCGGTTTTTGCTGTTGCATCACACGCACCTCAGGATTAACCCGCGTTAGCCTGTACGATGTCGTCGATCAGTTTATTGACCGGCGCGAGATTAATTTCGCGTGCGTTACTTTCGGCAACCGGCGTCGTTCGTACCTGGCTGGCCAGTACCTGACCGTCGCGATTCGCGGTATCCACGGTGACCAGCGTCGATAAACCAATACGCAGCGGATGTTGTTCTAACTGGCGGGCGTCCAGTTCGACGCGTACCGGCAGACGTTGAACCACTTTAATCCAGTTACCCGTCGCATTTTGCGCGGGCAGCAGGGAGAAGGCGCTGCCTGTCCCCATATCCAGACCAACGACTTTACCGGTGTATTTTACGTCGTCGCCATAAATATCAGTAATCACCGTCACTGGCTGCCCAATGCGCATATTCGCTAATTGGGTCTCTTTAAAGTTAGCGTCCACCCACAGATCGGTTGCAGGCACCACGGCCATCAGCGGCGTGGTGGGGCTGATTTGCGCGCCAGGCTGGACGGCGCGGCGGGAGACATAACCAGTCATTGGGCTGACGATGCGGGTACGCTCCAGCGCCAGCCAGGCGTTACGCACTTCGGTCGCCGCTTGTTGAACCGCGGGCTGATCTTCCAGTTTACTGTTGAGTATCATTGCCTGGTTGGCATTGTACTGTTGAATGGCGACATCCAGCTGTGCCTGCGCGCTGGCGACGGCATCGCGGGCGTGTTGCAGCTCTTCACGGCCAATAAGATTGGCGTTACCCAGCGGCACACGACGGTTAAGGTCGCTTTGCGCTTGCGCCAGGGCGGTTTTTTGCACGTCGATATTCGCCTGCAACTGCTTGCTGTTAATCATCAACTGGTGCGTCTGGCGCACGCTGGAGGCCAGCGCCGTTTTGGCTCTTTCAAACGCTTGTTTGGCGTCAGTCTGATCGAGCGTGACCAGAACATCGCCCTCTTTTACAAAGTCGGTGTTATCAGCCCAGACTTTCGTCACGCTGCCTGACACCTGCGCCATGATTTGAACCTGGTTCCCTGCCACGTAAGCATCATCTGTCTCTTCAATATGACGCAATACTAAAAACCAATAAATTCCATATGCCACGGCAATAATAACAAAGAGCAAGGTAAGAAGTAGCAGCGCTGTTTTGCGTTTGCCTTTCTTCTTAGCCGGTTGCTGCGGGGTTTGGATCTCCGCATTTGCGCTCATGTTGTTCTCCACGATCTTATTATTCACATCGGCTGAGCCGACCTGTTGTCAGAAAGGCCAGCAGTAACGCGTGCCGGCCTGTCCGCTTTCCTGTTATTAATCTGGATTTTTGAGCGGGTCGGCGCTTTAGCGCAGCGCCTCAAGAACAGTGCCTTCCTGCTCCATTTGATCAAGACGCGTCAGGAGTTTACGAGTGATGTGCTCAAGTTGATCTTTTTCGGCAGTGCTAAGTGATGACCAGAGTTGATGCAGACAATGATGCTGAGGCGGAAGCACTTCTTGCAAAAATGCCTGGCCTTTCTCCGTTAATTGCAGATGCAGGCAACGGCGGTCGTTATCGCTCTCACGACGCTCAATCCAGCCGCGTTTTTCCAGCTCATCTGCAATGCGTGTCGCATTGGTGCGAGATGAACCCAGCGCGCAGCTTAATTCAGACGGCTGAATACTGTGGTTTTCCTGAGACTCCAGCGTAATCAACGCCATAAACAACGTCTCGTTAATCCCTTGAGCCTTCAGCATTTTATTGCGGTTTTCCAGGAGCTTGCCTTGCATGTGCATACAAAGACGAGTCAAAAGAATTTCCTGGTAAGGAAAGTCTTCGTGACGGCTGGCGCGAAATTTTAGCATTTGTTCAATGGGCGTAAACGAACTATCCATTTGGGCATGACCTCATTAATTTCAGCCGATATAGTAACGACAGTGACAAATAAAGTAAATGTATTATTAATACAAAATCATTCTTTCAGGCTATAAAGCAACCAATGATACGCAGACTGAGACGTCAGCGGGAACATTGGGCCCGGTAAAGCGCCGCCTGCGGCAAATCCAGGAATGACGAGAAAAGCGTGAGTGCCTGCATGAAAAAATCAGGAGAGAACGATAAGCGGGAGGGGCGAAAGCCGGGTAAACGGCCTTACAACCCGATGCAAAAGCCACCGGAATATCACGGATAGCTATCGGTGAACGACCTTCGAATCCTTGAACGGGCGCTATTGGCCTGGGAGCAGATGGGGATGCAGGGCTTTCCATAGAATTATATTATTCTTCACCGGTATAAAAATAACCATGATAAATGAATAGCATAACCTTAACAGACTGGGGAGCTCCTTAACACCCTAAGGAGCTTAAACAAAGGTAAACGCTCACTATCCGCTTAATTTACGGCTTCCTGTCGGTGAAAACCTCGCCACCAGACCAGTAAATTAAGTAAGGCTACCGTGACACCCGCCAGACAAACACCGGCCCAGCCGGCATGTTGCCAGGCGGAGGCGGAAATCAGCGACCCCGCGGCGCCACCGATAAAGTAGCTGGTCATATAGCCGGCGGTGAGCCGGTTACGCGCATCCGGATGCAAACGATAGATGACCGTCTGATTGGTGATATGTACCCCCTGAACGGTGAGGTCCAGTACCAGAATGCCAATAATCAGCGCCAGTACCGAGGTGTGCCCAAGCCAGATAGCCAACCAGGAGAGTAACAGCAGCAGTAAGCCGAACGTGGTGGTGAGGTGAGATTTACCTTTATCGGCAAATCCGCCCGCCGGACGCGCGCCTAAAGCGCCGGCGGCCCCCGCCAGGCCAAACAGGCCAATCATCCCCTCGGAATAGCTAAACGGCGGCGCGGCGAGCAAAAAGGCCATTGACGTCCAGAGGATGCTGAAATTAGCAAAGGTCAGACAGCCCAGCAGCGCGCGGGTACGCAGCAGCTTATCGTGAATAAACAGGCTGAATACAGAACCCAACAGCTGCGGGTAGTTAAGATGGGTGTCGGATTTGAGCTTTGGCAGTCCGCGCCACAACGCGACGGCCATCAGCGCCATCAGCGCCGACGCTACCCAAAATACGGTGCGCCAACCGCCGAGGTTTGCCAGCAGTCCGGCGACCGTTCGCGCCAGCAGGATCCCCAGCAACAGGCCGCTCATAATGGTGCCGACCACTTTACCGCGGGTGGCGGGCGTCGCAAGCGTGGCGGCCAGCGGAACCAGAATCTGCGCCACCACGGAGAACAGTCCGGTTAAGGCCGTTCCGAGTATCATCATGCTAAGCGACTGACTGCTGGCGGTGATCAGCATTCCGCCAGCCGCCAGCAACGTCATGGAGACAATTAGCGTTCGGCGTTCAAACATGTCGCCGAGCGGCACCAGAAACAACAGGCCAGCGGCATAGCCCAACTGCGCGGCGGTAACGATAAACCCTGCGGAGCTGGCGGAAAGCGAAAAGTGATGCGCGATGGTATCAAGCAGCGGCTGGGCATAGTAGTTGCTGGCGACCGCCAGACCCGTGGCCACAGACATTAAAACGATCAGCGCCGGGCTAAGCTCATGAGTGGGTTTCGTCATTATGGTAATCGTGATTCAGATAATTATTTCCTGGGAAAACAATCATAGCGGATGTTGATGAATAAAGGGGAACGGTGACGTGATGAATCGTGCGCTTTGAGGAGAGATTGCGTTGGCCGGATAGCGGCGCATGAACTGCGCCTTATCCGGCATAAAAAACGATCTTATTTCTGCGCGGCCAGCGCTTCTTTCACCCAGCCGTCAAACTGCTGCTGGTGGGCGTTGATCCAGCCGTCCACGTGGCCCTGAACATCGGCTTCAGACGATTTACCGGCATGCATCATGGCGTTCTGCGCGTTGATATCCGCCAGCGGCAGCTTCATGATGGCGAACAGTTTCGCCGCCGCCGGGTTTTTCTCCGCCCATGCCTTATTGGCGACAATATGCATGGTATTAACCGGGAACCCATAGTTCGCGCCGTTCGGCAGTTTAGTATCAATATTTTTCTGTTCGCCCGGCAGAGAGGAGAACGGCACCTGTAGCCAGACGACATCTTTACCCGGCTTCATTACGTCGCTCACCCAGTACGGGGTCCAGGTGTAATACAGCACCGGCTTGCCTTCTTTAAAACGGGTAATGGTATCAGCCATCATCGCCGCATAGTTACCGTGGCTGACCTCAACGGTTTTTTGCAGATCAAACGCTTTATTCTGGTGATTGATCACGGCTTCGCAGCCCCAGCCCGGCGAGCAGCCCATCATGTCCGCTTTTCCGTCGCCATTGGTATCGAAGATTTTGGCGATTTTTGGATCTTTTAGCTGAGCGATATTGGTGATGTTGTACTGCTCGGCGGTTTTTTTATCGATCAGATAGCCCTGCGCAGCGCCGGAGACGAAGACGCCCTCGCGGTAAAACTTTTTGTCTCCGCCTGCTGCGGCATACATATCATCATGCAGCGGCTGCCAGTTCACGGCGGTAAACGTCGCATCGCCAGAGGCGATGGAGGTATAGCCTACGTTGTAATCGACTTCACTCGGCTTATTTACGGTATAACCCAACTTTTCCAGCGCCCGGCTGACCAGTAACGTCTGGAAGGACTCTTCAGAAATCGTGCTTTGGATTGGTTGGACGGTAATGCCTTTGCCAGGCAGGTCGGCAGCGAAAGCGCTGGCGGTGACAAGGGTGGCAAACGCTGAGGCAAATATCACAGTATGTCGCATCGTTGTTCCTTTAATTATGGTAGGGAGTTGTAAGCCCGGTAAGCGCAATGTCACCGGGCGTCAGGAGAGTTACTTAACGAAAGGGCGGGTGATTAGCCCAACAGGACCGGTGGTATACCAGCGACGGTTACCGCGGCTACGCGAGTCGCGCCCGACGGCCTGCGTCAGACGGTCCAGAATGATAGCGAGAATCACAATGCCGACGCCGCCGACGGTTGCCAGCCCCATATCAAGACGACCAATGCCGCGTAATACCATCTGGCCAAGCCCGCCGACCGCAATCATCGAGGCGATGACGACCATCGAGAGAGCCAGCATCAGCGTCTGATTAACGCCTGCCATAATGGTGGGCATCGCCAGCGGTAGTTGCACTTTGAACAACATTTGGCGCGGGCTGGCGCCGAACGAGCGCGACGCTTCAATTAAGTCGGCAGGCACCTGGTTAATGCCCAGGATCGTCAGGCGTATAATTGGCGGTAGCGCAAAAATAATCGTCACCACCACGCCCGGCACGTTACCGATGCCGAATAACATGACAATCGGCACCAGATAGACAAACGCGGGCGTGGTCTGCATCGCATCCAGCAGCGGACGAACTATTTTGGCCGCGCGCGGGCTGCGCGCCAGCCAGATTCCCATCGGTAATCCGATCACGACGCAGAACAACAGGGCGGTCAACACCAGCGCCAGGGTAATCATCGCCTGCGACCAGGCACCGATCGCGCCGATCGCGATCAGCGATATCAGCGTTGCGATCCCCATGCCCACGCCGGAAACCTGCCAGGCAATCAGCGCAAAGAGAATAATCGCCACAGGGGCGGGCATTCCCAGCAGCAGTTGCTGAAAGCCGTTAAGGATGTAATCCACCGGCACACGAATCCCCTGAAAAAGGGGACGGAAATGGGTGACGACCCAGTCGATTCCCTCTGTGACCCAGCTATCCAGCGGGATCAGCGTCTTATGGAACGGGTCCAGAAGAGAAAAGTGTTCAGGGGCTGGCGCGGGCGCGCTGTTCAACCAGTCGGTACTGCCGCCGTCCGTGGCTACGCCTGCCGGTGTTCCCCAGGCATCAGCCGTTTGCGTCGTAGTATCGGCCACCTGTGCGGTATCCCACGGATTCGTTTGATCAGCCATTGTTACCCCCCTCGCGATCTAAAGCCTGTAGCAACATACGTTTTGAAATAATGCCAACATACTGGTGTTCTTCATCGACAACCGGCACCGCGCAGGGCGCCTGGCCGACGTGAGAGAGCAACTCGCTGAGTGGGGTTTGCGCATCAACGACTAAAGGGTCGTCGATAAGCGCCGCTTCAATCCCTTGCGCCTGGCTTAATGCCGCTTTTAATGAGTCGATGGACACGACGCCCACGAATTTATTGCCACGCTCAATGACGTAACCATATTCACGGTCTTCATCCTGTAATAATTTCAGTGCTGAACGGGGACCAAAACCTGGCGTTTTACGAATTAAGCCGACCGGACTGCGACGGGCAATATCTTTGGCGCTAAAGACCTGACTAATATCCACGCCACGGAAGAACGTGCGGACATAATCATTTGCCGGATTATTCAGGATCTCATCTGGCGTACCAACCTGTACGACCTCGCCATTTTGCATAATGGCAATCCTGTCGCCAATACGCATAGCCTCATCAAGATCGTGGGAAATAAAGACAATGGTGCGCTGATGTTTCGCCTGTAATTTCACCAGCTCATCCTGCATTTCGGTACGAATTAATGGATCGAGGGCGGAAAACGCTTCATCCATTAATAAGATATCAGGGTTGATTGCCAGCGCGCGGGCAAGCCCAACACGCTGACGCATCCCACCGGAAAGTTCATCCGGGTAGGCGTGAGCGTAATTCTCAAGCCCCACCTGACGCAAGGCGTCCAGCGCTTTTTCTCGACGCTCTTGCGCCGCGATGCCCGCTAATTCCATACCGAATGCCGTATTATCCAGCACGGTCATATGTGGCATGAGCGCAAATGACTGGAAGACCATCGCAATCTTTTTCCTGCGCACCTCGCGAAGCTCAGCGTCTGATATTTTGGCAATATCAACACCGTCAATCAGTACCTGTCCGCGGGTGGGTTCAATCAGGCGATTGAGAAGGCGTACCATTGTGGATTTACCCGAGCCGGATAATCCCATGATGACAAATATCTCGCCTTCTTCAATGGCCAGACTGGCGTCTTTAACGCCAAGCGATAGCCCCGTTTTTTCCAGTATTTGCTCTTTCGATAGTCCCTTTTCAATATATTTGAAGGCACGCTGCGGATGCTCTCCAAATATTTTATACAGATTCTTCACTTCTAATTTAATTGCCATGCAATAGAATGATTCCTGTTATTTACTTATGTCGATATGTTACCTGATAGAAATAGTTACCTTTTTCTACCCTAACATACTCAGAATCTGAGACAACCCTGAATTTGCTTCTGGCATGAATATTGCGAGGTGCTATCGGCTGTGATTTCCCATGATATAAGGGCTGAACGCGAATGGGGAGGGAGAGATATTTTTTGAGACAACCAGCAAAAATCCACCTGAATTGGAGGAATCCAGGTGAATAATGTCACTCGTATTGAGTGTAGGACATGTTGTAATATTTGCGCGATTTAACCCGGTATTGATTGAAATAAAGGCATGGAAAATGTAACGTTATTTCCCATGCCCGTAAGGTTAAAAATTCCAGTCTTCGTCTTCGGTTTCGACTGTTTTCCCCATCACATAAGATGAACCTGAGCCGGAAAAGAAATCATGGTTTTCGTCGGCATTCGGCGAGAGCGCGGCAAGGATTGCGGGATTCACGTCTGCCATCTCCGGCGGAAATAACGCCTCATAACCCAGGTTCATTAAGGCTTTATTGGCGTTATAGCACAAGAAGGCTTTGACGTCGTTAACCCAGCCGGTTTCCGCATATAACGCTTCTGTGTAGCAGATTTCGTTGTCGTACAGTTCCATCAACAAATCCAGCGCGAAAAGCTTTAACTCTTCACGCTCGATTGCCGATAGTTTTTGTAGCGCTATCTGATACTTATAGCCAATATAATAACCGTGAACCGCTTCATCGCGAATGATTAAACGAATCAGGTCGGCAGTGTTCGTGAGCTTACCGCGGCTGGAGAAATACATCGGCAGCCAGAAGCCGGAATAGAACAGAAAAGACTCTAAAAAGACGCTGGCAATCTTTTTCTTTAGCGGTTCATCGCTGACGTAATGAGCCAAAATAATCTGCGCCTTACGCTGAAGCGGCGGGTTTTCTTCGCTCCAGGCGTAGGCGGCATCAACCTCTTTCGTCTGGCACAGCGTGGAAAAAATAGAACTGTAAGAGCGGGCGTGTACCGCTTCCATAAAGCTGATGTTCGACAGTATTGCCTCTTCATGCGGCGTGATGGCATCTGCCATTAACGACGGCGCGCCAGCGATGTTCTGGATAGTGTCGAGCAGCGTAAGACCCGTAAACACGCGAATAGTGAGCTGCTGTTCGGCGTCGCTCAGCGTCTGCCAGGCCGGAATATCATTCGATAACGGCACTTTTTCCGGCAGCCAGAAGTTACTGGTCAGCCGGTTCCACACCTCCAGATCTTTGTCGTCCTGGATCTTGTTCCAGTTGATGGCGCTAATACGAGATAATTTCATATGGCTTTCCTTATAGCGCGCAGGATACGCAGCCTTCAATTTCAGTACCTTCCAGCGCCAACTGGCGAAGCCGGATGTAATACAGGGACTTAATACCTTTTCGCCAGGCATAGATCTGCGCCTTGTTGATATCGCGGGTCGTGGCGGTATCGGGGAAAAACAAGGTGAGCGACAGCCCTTGATCGACGTGGCGCGTGGCCTCGGCATAGGTATCAATAATTTTTTCCGGACCGATATCGTAAGCATCCTGATACATGTCCAGATTTTCATTGGTCATAAACGGCGCGGGGTAATACACACGCCCGGTTTTGCCCTCTTTGCGAATCTCAATTTTGGCCACAATCGGATGAATGCTGGAGGTCGCATGATTAATGTAAGAAATCGAACCGGTCGGCGGCACCGCCTGCAAATTTTGGTTATAGATGCCATAGCGCATCACATCGTCGCGCAGCTTTAGCCACATTTCTCGTGTGGGCAGCGTAATGCCGCTGCGGGCAAATAGCGTTCTGACTTTCGCCGTTTTCGGTTGCCAGTCGTCCTGTAAATACTGCGTAAAATAGTCGCCGCTGGCATAGCGCGACTGCGCAAATCCGGCGAAGGTTTTGCCGCGTTCGCGGGCCAGCCGCATTGAAGTATGCACGGCATGCCAGGTAATGGTGTAAAAATAGAGATTGGTGAAATCCAACGCCTCCGGCGAACCGTAGGCAATGCCTTCTCTCGCCAGATAGCCATGCAGATTCATCTGGCCCAGACCGATGGCATGAGAGGCGGCATTACCGGCGGCTATTGAGGGTACGCTGCGTATATGGCTCATGTCCGACACCGCCGTCAGGCCGCGAATAGCGGTTTCTACGGTACGACCAATGTCCGGTGAATCCATGACGTGAGCGATATTCAGCGAGCCGAGATTGCAGGAAATGTCATGCCCGATGTGGGTATAGTCAAGGTTATCGTCGTAACGGGAGGCGCTATTGACCTGTAAAATTTCCGAGCACAGGTTGCTCATATTAATGCGCCCAGCAATGGGATTCGCGCGGTTTACCGTATCTTCAAACATGATGTAGGGATACCCGGATTCGAACTGAATTTCCGCCAGTGTTTGAAAAAAGTCACGGGCGTTAATATAGGTTTTACGCACGTGCGGATCGGCAATTAATTCATCGTACCGTTCGCTAATGGCGATATCGCCAAACGGTTTGCCGTAGCGTCGTTGTACGTCATAGGGCGAAAAGAGCGCCATTTGCGCGTTTTCTTTCGCCAGCCGGAAGGTGATATCCGGGATCACCACGCCGAGAGAGAGCGTTTTGATCCGGATTTTTTCGTCGGCATTTTCCCGTTTGGTATCCAGAAAACGCAGAATATCCGGATGGTGCGCATGGAGATAAACCGCGCCGGCCCCCTGGCGCGCGCCAAGCTGGTTGGCATACGAAAACGCGTCTTCCAGCATTTTCATCACCGGGATCACGCCGGAAGACTGATTCTCAATGCGTTTGATCGGCGCGCCCGCCTCGCGCAGATTGGAGAGTAAAAACGCGACGCCGCCGCCGCGTTTGGAGAGTTGCAGCGCCGAATTCACCGCCCGCCCGATCGACTCCATGTTGTCTTGGATACGGAGCAGGAAGCAGGAGACCAGTTCCCCACGCTGCTGTTTACCGCAATTTAAAAAAGTCGGGGTGGCGGGCTGAAAGCGACCAGAAAGCATTTCATCGGTCAGTTGGGTGGCCAGCGTTTCGTCACCCTGCGCCAGCGTCAACGCCACCATTGTCACCCGATCTTCAAAGTGTTCCAGATAACGTTTGCCGTCGAAGGTTTTCAGCGTGTAACTGGTATAGAACTTCCAGGCGCCAAGAAACGTCTGGAAGCGAAAGCCGCTGGCGTGGGCGTGCTCGAACAGGCGGAGGACGAAGGCGCGGTCGTAACGCGCGAGGACAGCGTCATCGTAATACCCTTCCCGAACCAGCGTCTCCAGACGTTCATGCTGGCTGGCAAACGTCACGGAATGCGGGCGGACGTGGGCGGCAAAGAAGGCGTCGATCGCCTGCTGGTCCTTGTCGAACTGAATATGGCCTGCTTTATCATAAAGATTCAGCATCGCGTTCAGGGCGTGGTAATCCATGGTTTCCTGCATTACGCGCTCCGGGATAGTTGTTGCCAAAATTCATTTACTCCTTTTCGGACGTTATCGATGTCGCGTTGTGTGCCCATGAGCTCAAAGCGGTACAGCCAGGGGACGCCGCATTTTTGTGCTATCACATCGCCAGCGCATCCCCAGGCATCGCCGAAATTGCGGTTACCGGAGGCGATGACGCCGCGAATGCGCGCCCGGTTGTGTTCATCATTTAAAAAGCGGATCACCTGTCGCGGCACCGCACCGGCCATCCCGCCGCCGCCGTATGACGGCACAACCAGAATGTACGGTTCGTCTACCTGAATTCGCTCCCGTTCATTGAGCGGAATACGCGTGGCAGGCAGCCCCAGACGCTGCATAAAACGGTGCGTATTTTCAGAGCTGCTGGAGAAGTAGACGAGCGCGCTCATGCGTTTGCCGCGTGGGGTGTCGGGTGCAGACGGTTAATCATGTCCGGGCGGAAGCCAGACCAGCTCAAATCGCCCGCCATCACCACCGGTAATTGACGAAACCCTTGCGCCCGGAGCGTATCCGCTGCATCCGGCACCAGATCGACGTTCACCATCTCAAATTCAAATCCACGGCTTTCCATCGCCCGCTTTGTGGCGTGGCACTGAACACAGTTATTGCGAGTGTAAATAGTAATGCTCATGATTCGTATTTCCATTTAAAATGAGAAAACGGCGCGATGAAACGCGTCGGATTGTCGTGTGTTGATACAGGAAATACTAGATGTAGTTGAATTAAGATTCAACCATACAAGATATGGGAATTTTCGATTGATTTTAACGCCGCTGATGAACGCAGCGGGGTAGGGGCGGCATGGCTAATTTTTGCCGGATGGCGGCGTGAACGCCCGATCCGGCCTGCAGGTTGTCGCATAACAGAGTTGGGTGACATCTGCGCCATCCGGCAACAATGCGTCACATTCGCATACCGATCGCCAGACGGTTAAAGCAGTTCATTAAACCGATGGCGAAGGTCAGATCGCTGATTTGACGCGCGCTGAAATGATCGAGCAGCGGCAGGTAAACATTATCTTCGGCGTGGGTTTCAGCAATGTGCGTCACCGATTCCGTCCAGGCTAACGCCGCGCACTCTTGCTCGCTGAAATGGTGGCTTACCCGCCATCCTGCCAGCGCATCTAATTTAGCTTGATTTACGCCAGCCTTACGCAGCGCTTTACTGTGCATCTCCAGGCAAAATGCACAGCCATTTATTTGCGAAACACGCAGGTAAATCAGCTCCATCAGAGTGAGGTCAAGCGTGCTCTTTTCCAGCGCGTTTTTCGCCTGCACCAGAGCGCTATAAACCTCCGGGCTCAGTTCATAATAGGGTTGGCGTAACGTCGTCATCATGTTTCTCCTCGTGTTGATGACGAGCACTGTAGCACTATAATGGTCTGTAAAAGAGAGCCATATTTTTACAGAAAAAGCAGACCATATGCCGCGCTATCAGCACATCGCTCGTCAGTTAAAAACGGCCATTGAGCAAGGAGAACTCGCGCCCGGAACGCGTTTGCCGTCCAGTCGGACGTGGGCGCAGGAACTGGGCGTTTCTCGCGCCACGGTGGAAAATGCCTATGGCGAGCTGGTGGCGCAGGGCTGGCTGGAGCGACGTGGCCAGGCAGGCACGTTTGTGAGCAACGCTCTACGGTTTGAGACGGCGCCGCCGATACCCGCTGTTTTTGCCGGAGAAAGTCCGGAACCGAAACCCTTTCAGATGGGGTTACCGGCGCTGGATCTCTTTCCACGCGAGAAGTGGGCGCGAGTAATGGGGCGTCGGTTGCGCACGCAGACACGCTTCGATCTGGCATTAGGCGACGTCTGCGGCGAGGCGATTTTGCGCCAGGCGATAGTCGATTACCTGCGGGTTTCGCGTAGCATTGAATGTCTGCCGGAACAGGTATTTATTACCTCCGGATATGCGAATTCTATGCGGCTAATCCTGCGTACATTGTCTGTGCCGGGAGACAGCATGTGGGTGGAAGATCCCGGCTTTCCGTTAATTCGCCCGGTGATAACGCAGGAGGGGATTACGCTGGCGCCGATTCCGGTCGATGCCGATGGGCTGAATGTCGCGGCGGGGATGCGGGATTGCCCGCAGGGACGCTTTGCATTGGTGACGCCCGCCCATCAAAGTCCGTTGGGGGTGGCGCTGTCGTTAACTCGCCGACGGCAACTTCTGGCATGGGCGGCGAATGTGCAGGCCTGGATTATTGAAGATGACTACGACAGCGAATTTCGTTATCACGGTAAACCGCTTCCGCCGCTCAAGAGTCTGGATGCCCCGCAGCGAGTGATTTACGCCGGAACGTTCAGTAAGTCGCTCTTTCCGGCATTACGTACCGCCTGGCTGGTGGTGCCGATAAAGCAGATTGAGCATTTCCGCCAGCAGGCGTCGCTGATGCTCTGTAGCGTACCGTTGTTATGGCAGCACACGCTGGCTGATTTTATCCGTGATGGCCATTTCTGGCGGCATCTGAAAAAGATGCGCCAACATTATGCTCAGCGACGGTTATGGATTGAAGAAGCGCTGGCAGAACAGGGATTTGTCGTGACATTACAGAAAGGCGGTATTCAATTGGTTATTGAGGTTGAAGGTGATGATAAAGCGCAGGTAGCAAAAGCGAATCAGGCCGGACTGGCGGTACAGGCGCTAAGCCGTTGGCGAGTGGTTTCGTCAGGAAAGGGGGGCATTTTACTGTCGTTTACCAATATTACTTCCGCTGGCATGGCGAAACAGGTCGCATGGCAGCTTCGACAGGCGATACAGTAACCGTTTCGCCGAATGGCGCGACCTGGGCCTGCGGCAATGATGCAGGCCCAATAAAGTATGTCGCCATCCGGCAGCGCACGTCGTTAGCGACGCAGGCTAAGCAGCGCCCCGATAAAAATCCCTACCGCTGCGGCGGTTCCTACGCTACACCAGGGTTTTTCACGCACGAACGTATCCGCGCACCCCATCGCATCACAGGCGGCTTGTTTTACGCGAGTACGACCCTGCATCCGCGCCCGGGTCTCTTTCAGCAACGCCTGTGCTTTACGTCGCGCAGCCTCGGCTTCGTCTTTCGCATCGCTTCCCCAGGATTTAAGGACATCTTCCAGACTGTCGGCTAATCGATTGACATCATTCTGAATATCCTGAACACCATCATCGACGTCGTTTCGGTTCGGTTTGTTAAGCATATGATCCTCCATTGATTTCGATGTAGCTTTCAGTGTAGTTCATATTTTTACCTGCTGAGGCTTGTTACGGCGATATCATGCGTTTCTGGACTTTTCTGAAAGCGTTGATAACGCGCTATCGGGTAAGGTAAGCCCGCAGTAAAAGAGAATGAGGATAAAATATGTATTTACGACCTGACGAGGTGGCGCGGGTACTGGAAAAGGCAGGGTTTACCGTCGATGTGGTGACGAATAAGACGTATGGTTATCGACGCGGCGAGAATTATGTTTATGTTAACCGCGAGGCGCGTATGGGGCGTACCGCGCTGATCATTCACCCCAGATTAAAAGACCGTAGCTCATCACTGGCTGACCCGGCTTCGGATATTAAAACCTGCGATCACTACCAAAACTTTCCGCTCTATTTAGGCGGCGAGACCCACGAACATTACGGTATTCCCCACGGCTTTAGCTCCCGAATAGCGTTAGAACGTTATCTGAACGGGCTTTTTGGCGACGAAAAAAGCGACTAAAAGCGCGACTGGCAATGCCAGTCGCGACGCTAACTTACGCCTTAGCCTGATGATAGCTGCTCACTTTAAACAGGCGGCGACAATAATCCAGGAAGTAGCCATAAACCGCGCCCATTAACATTGAAACAACAATGTTTGAACTCACGGCGGCCACTATCTGATGCCAGCCGGCACCGACGGTCAGCAAGATGATAATATAAACGGGTGACTGAAAGGTGACATAAGCCAATACATCCGCCAGGTTTTTGGCCCATCCCGCCGGGCTTGCCTTACGCGCGACGCGCATAATCAGATCGCGGTAAACGCCGTATGGCCATGCAATCAAAATGTTGACAGGTATCGCCACCAGCCTGGAAGAAAGCGACTGCTCAAAGCTCATTCCGGAGAGGAATATCTCGATCAACATGTTCACAACAGAACAGTAAACAACCATCGCAAACGTGTCTGCTACGGCATGACGCAAGCGTGACTGTGGAGAGAACATGTTAATGCTCCTTGTAGCATATCGATCAGAATGAGGTGATGGTTGGTAGTGAAATCATAAAGCACTTTTGTCTTTGCATAGAGTATATCCCTATATAATAACTATCAACTAGTGTAATATTTTTATTTATAGGCTTTTTGTCGATAAAATACTCTGTGATTGTGTGTTTTTTGCTCGCGGCGAGATTTTCGTTGTTGTTAGTCATTAATTACTTTTAAATCAATGCATTATAATGCATTGTTTTTCTGGCGATTTTCAGCCACATTCCAAATGTTGTCAGATGCGATGTATTCTCGGCTAACGGCACGCGCTCTACTTTTCTCAGCATAATTATAGCTATTGCAGGCTGATTTTTAGCATAAAGCTCTGATGATGATTTTTGAATGGTTAATCTCTTATTGTGCTGAAATATTCACTTCTGTATAAGGTCAGCCACCGTGAGGGTCACCGTGGTTACTGAGATACGCAATACGCTATATACGCTATGGATTTCGAGTTGCTTAAAGGCGGCAAGGGAGTGAATCCCAGGAGTATAGATAACGATGTGACTGTGGGGAGCGACAAATCTGCCGGGAGCAGATTTGAACGTCGCGTGCGACGACCCGTCAGGGCGAGGCCCATGGATGAGCCGGGTAATCCGTAGCCAACACATAAGCAACTTGAAGAATGAAGGGTATAAACAGCCGAACGGGAAACCTACAGATATACCGTAGGCAGAATAACCTGAAACACACAGGGGGTAATGAATATAACCTTCTGGTTAACAGATTAATATAATTAATCGAGTTATACTGAGTATATCTGTATGAACTCTAGGATCTGGAAATATAATCAATAATCGCATACAATACCGCCTGTAATAGTTTTTTGTTTTCTGCGTTAAAAGGTTTTTATTGATATGAATTTGATGTTACAGAACTTAAATAATATCCGCACGCTGCGCGCTATGGCTCGCGAATTCTCCATTGACGTTCTTGAAGAAATGCTCGAAAAATTCAGGGTTGTCACTAAAGAAAGACGCGAAGAAGAAGAATTGCAGCAACGCCAGCTTGCCGAGAAGCAGGAGAAAATTAATGCCTTTCTGGAGCTGATGAAAGCAGACGGTATTAACCCGGAAGAGTTATTTGCCATGGATTCAGCAATGCCGCGTTCTGCTAAAAAGCGCCAGCCGCGTCCGGCAAAATATCGTTTTACTGATTTCAATGGCGAAGAAAAAACCTGGACCGGACAAGGTCGTACGCCTAAACCGATTGCCCAGGCGCTGGCAGCGGGGAAATCTCTGGATGATTTCTTAATCTAATCACGGATAACCTTTAACAGATGGCGCTGCGTTTCCTGTCTCTATTAACCGGGACTCAGGGAACGTTGCGCCATGCTCATTCTGATAAATCAGCACACGCCAAAATCGCCCTCTTCGCAATAGGGGGTGACATCTGCCGCTTTGAGGATCAATTTTTCGCCCTGCTCATTACCGACCTGTACCGCGACAATATGATCCTCGTTGACTTCAATCACTTTCAGTTTCGGCCCACCCATTCGGGGCTGTACGATATCGCCTGGTGTGAACATCACGCTCTCCTGTTGAACAATGGTATAAACCCGCCTTCAGTCTATACACACCTACCGACGCGCGGTGAAGGTACCGCTTAATGAGTACGGGTATTCCAGGGCATTTTTTCCAGTAGTCGCGCCATTCCGCAGAAGCCGGTCATGCCTGCCAGCATTAACCCGGCCCCGACAAAACCGCTAATGAGGAAAAAGCCGCCGTGGACCGTATAGCCCAGAATCACCCCAAGCAACGTCAACCCGCCAGCGGCGATTTGCACCTGACGCATCAGCGGCAACGGTTGCGATTTGTCTTCTGTGACGGGCAATCCTGCCGCTTTCCATCCGTCGATGCCGCCTTCCAGTAGACTAACCTGAGCTGGGGCGGCAATGGCCTGTAGTTTTGCTGCATTGCTGCTGGTTCGTTTACCTGACTGACAGTGAAAAATAATCTGTTCCGCTCGCAGGTTGGCGGGCAAATCGCCCTGTTCAAGCCGGGAAAGCGGCGCCAGTTGCGCATGTGGAATATGCTCGCGCAGATATTCGTCGGCGTCGCGTACATCAATCAGTTTCGCGCCTTGCGCTATCAGCGCTTGCGCCTCACGGGGGGAAACTATCCCAATGGACATCGTGCCTCCTTATGGACAATAGAGATTCTTTAACGTGGCGATAATCGTATTAACCGCCTCATTTTTAATGAAATAGTGAATGCGCTGGGCATCGCGTTGACTATCAATCAGCCCTTCTTCCCGCATCCGCGCCAGATGCTGCGACGTCGCGGAGGGGCTTAGCCCGGTAATGCGCGCCAGTTCGCCTGCGCTGGTTTTTGGCGAACCGCAAAGCATACATAAAATCAGTAATCTTTTTGGGTGGCTCATCGCTTTGAGCAGGGCCGCCGCCTGTTCTGCGCTGGACTGAAGTTGTTCAAGCTCTGTCATACTTATTTAAGCATTTTCTAAATTTAGTTAATTCTAAAATAAACGTCAACCTAATGCCAGCGTAAAGAGCGTAAAGGAGGGTAAAAGCGCGGCGCGTGACTGGCAGGCTCAGGTAAACTGACTATGCTTAGAGATAAAATCTCTTTTTAAACAATGACTAATTTTGCTTGTATGGAGTGTATATGGGTTTCTGGAGAATTGTATTTACGATTATTTTGCCTCCGCTCGGCGTACTTTTAGGAAAAGGGTTCGGTTGGGCATTTATCCTTAATATCCTGCTGACATTACTCGGATATATTCCGGGGCTTATCCACGCATTTTGGGTTCAGATGCGTCATTAATTACCGGCCACCGGCGGCGCATAAGCGCCGCTTATCAGGATAACCTCATTCCCTCTGCTACACT
Source organism: Salmonella sp. NW1250 (assembly GCF_051812965.1). Classification (NCBI taxonomy): domain Bacteria; kingdom Pseudomonadati; phylum Pseudomonadota; class Gammaproteobacteria; order Enterobacterales; family Enterobacteriaceae; genus Salmonella; species Salmonella sp. NW1250. The sequence goes on from NZ_JAMNDD010000002.1 coordinate 394,451, forward strand.
TTTCTTTGTGTGTATTTTTGACAAGCGAGGTGAATATGGGACTTTTCAATTTTGTAAAAGATGCAGGTGAAAAACTCTGGGACGCGGTAACCGCTAATCATGATAAGGACGATCAGGCGAAAAAAGTCCAGGAACATTTAAATAAAACGGGAATACCCGACGCTGACAAAGTGAATGTGCAAATAGCTGATGGAAAAGCGACAGTGACGGGTGATGGGCTGAGTCAGGAGGCAAAAGAAAAAATTCTGGTTGCCGTGGGGAATATCGCCGGGATTAGCAGCGTTGACGATCAGGTTAAAACCACGACGCCAGCGGCTGAAAGTCAGTTTTATACCGTAAAATCAGGCGACACCCTGAGCGCTATTTCAAAGCAAGTGTATGGTAACGCCAATCTGTATAATAAAATCTTCGAGGCAAATAAACCGATGCTGAAAAGCCCGGAAAAAATATATCCGGGACAAGTGTTGCGTATTCCTGAAGAATAATGGCTATCAGGTCGCGCCAGGCTACATTTTCCCTGCCATCGCCTGGCGAATAATGGGAATCGGCGTCAGCAAATGCTGACGCATTAATTCGCTGGCGCGTGCCGCCTCGCGCGCCAGTATCGCTTCGGTTAGCGTGTGATGCTGGATATGTTTATCTTCCAGCATCTCGACGGACAGAACGGTTTCACGTAACCAAATAAAGCGGTAGCGGGCCGCCAGGTCAAATAAGCGTTCGCGCATCTGTAGCAGATAGTGGGAGCCGCACCCGGCGACAATGGCGGAATGGAACGCCTGGTGGCGCTGATCCCATTCATCGAGCATATGTTCACTGGCATCGCTGGCTTCCAGTTTACTGAGCATATGCGCTCGCGCCAGGATCTCCGCCTCCCACGCATCATCGCCGCGTTCAATCGCCAGGCGTACCAGCATCGCTTCCATATTGGCGCGCGCGTCAAAAATATCGAGGAGTTCCGCCTCTGACATGGACGCCACGCGATAGCCTTTTTGATTCACCACGGTGACCAGCCGTTCCGCCACCAGTTGCGACAGCGCCTCACGCAGCGGCCCTACGCCGAGCGCATAGCGGGCGGTTAATAAACTCATCCGCAGTTTCTCATCCGGCTGATAAGTGCCGCGAATAATGTCATTTTTAAGCCAGCGATAGCCATCTATGGCCGTCGGTTGGGAAAGGGCGGTCATCTTTTACTCCTGAGAAGCTTCCCGGCTGACGCCGGGAATAACTAACGTAGGTTTTGCAGGGGGGCTTTTTGCCACCTTATCAGTTTTTTCCAGCGAGACATAATGGGGACAGTACCTATTATGCCCAGCCCTAACAGCCCCGTCGAAATGACTTCTAGTTGCTGTGCTGGTCGAAACAGCATCACCACCAGGACAAAGCAGATAAAGCCGATAACCAGCCAAGTGAGCCACGGATAAAGCCACATTTTCAGCTTAATTTCTCCGCCCTGCGCCAGCAGAATTTTACGCATCCGCAATTGCGAAATCGCAATCACCAGATAGACCAGCAGCGCGATGGCGCCAGAACTGTCGATAAGAAATTTAAACACTTTTGCCGGGGCGTAATAATTGACGATAACGGTTAAAAAGGCCGCGCCGGTAGAGAGGAGAACCGCTACCCAGGGCGTTTTGCTACGGTTAGTTTTTCCCATTATCGCAGGCGCATCGCCGCGGCGGCTAAGGGAATAGAGCATCCGGGAGGCGGTATATAATGCGGAGTTCAGACAACTGGTCACCGACAACAAAATCACGCAGTCCATAATGAATTTTGCGTGCGGAATATGAAGCAGCTCCAGTACCGAGCGGTACGAACCTACGCTTTTCAGACCCGGCATATTCCACGGGATCAGCGCCACCACCACAAAAATGGAACACAGGTAAAAGATGGAAATTCGCCAGATAACAGAATTGGTGGCGCGTACAATATGTTTATCCGGCGTATCGGATTCCGCGGCAGCAATAGTGACGATTTCCGCGCCCATAAAAGAGAACATGGTGATCAACATGGCGCTTAACACAGCGCCGAAGCCGTTAGGCATAAAACCGCCGTGATCCCAGAGCCGGGAGATACCGCTTACCTCAGCATACGGATAAAAACCGCTAATCGCCGCCGCGCCCAGCGCGATAAACGCCAGAATGGCAATGACTTTACATAGCGCCAGCCAGAATTCGAATTCGCCGTAATTTTTGACGCTCAATAAATTGCTTCCGGTTAAGGCAAGCGTAATCACTAATGAAAATAGCCACACCGGAATACCCGGTATCCATGAATTCAGAATAATGGCGGCAATATTGGCCTCCAGCGGAATAACCAGCACCCAAAACCACCAGTATAACCAGCCGATGGTATACCCGGCCCAGGGGCCGATCGCTTTATCCGCATAGGTGGAAAAGGAACCGGTATCCGGCGTGGCGACGGCCATTTCAGCCAGCATTCGCATAATCATGACGACTAAAAGTCCTGCGAACAGATAGGCCAGCAGTACCGCAGGGCCGGCCTCCGCAATCGCCACGCTGGAACCGACAAACAGGCTGGCGCCGATGACGCCGGCGATCGATAACATGGTGACGTGGCGTGATTTCAGCCCGCCCCCTAATGCATGTGATTCTGACAATTGCCCCATCCTAAAACCTCTTTATTGTTATTGCGCTCGTTTACCGGATGGCGCCTGGCTTATTCGGCCTACAATCGAAACGGTTTTTGTAGACCGGATAAGACAGTTACGTCGCCATCCGACGCTGCTTATTGGACATTACGCTTGTTTCGCCTCATCAAAGCACTGGGCGATAATCTCCAGGCCTTGCCGAATCTGCGAGGCCTCAATAGTGAGTGGAACGAGGATGCGCAAGATGTTGTAGTAAGGACCGCAGGAGAGCAGAATTAACCCTTTCTCGCGGGCGCGGGCCACAATGTCGGCGGTCAGAGCCGCGTTCGGTTTGCCGGGGTCGCCATTTTCGAACAACTCAATGGCGATCATGGCGCCCAGTCCGCGCACGTCGCCAATCTCACGGTGCGTTTCCGCTATCTCCATCAGGCCATCGCGCAGCGTTTTGCCAAGCGTATTCGCCTTTTGCAGTAGATTTTCCTGCTCGAAAATGTCCAGTACCGCCAGCGCGGCGGCGCAGGCAATCGGGTTTCCGGCATAGGTGCCGCCCAGACCGCCCGGCGCGATAGCGTCCATCACGTCTGCCCGGCCGGTAACGCCTGCCAGCGGAAAGCCGCCGGCGATCGATTTCGCAAACGTGGTAATATCTGCCGCAACGCCCATCTGTTCCATGGCGAACAGCGTACCGGTCCGGCCCGCGCCGCTTTGCACTTCGTCGGCAATCAACATAATGCCGTGTTGGTCGCATAGCGCGCGCAGTCGCTGCATAAACGCGGGAGAGGCGGCGTAAAATCCGCCTTCGCCCTGTACCGGCTCAATAATAATGGCGGCGATATCTTCCGGCGCGGCATCATTTTTAAAGATGCGTTCAATGCTGGCGATCGCGTCGTCGTCGCTGATGTTGTGTAGCGGGCAAGGATAAAGCGCGCGGTAGACATGGCCTGGCATCAATCCCATACCAGCAGAGTATGGGTGTACTTTCCCGGTCAGAGAGAGTGTGTAGTGGGTACGACCGTGGTAAGCGCCGCTAAACGCGATAGCGCCGCTGCGTTTTGTCGCCGCGCGGGCGATTTTCACCGCGTTTTCAACCGCTTCTGAACCGGTCGTGACCAGCAACGTTTTTTTGGCGAAATCGCCCGGTACCTTCTGGTTCATGCGTTCGCACAACGCCAGGTACGGTTCATAGGCCAGCACCTGAAAACAGGTATGCGACAATTTCTTCAGCTGCGCTTCCACCGCTGAAACAATGCCCGGATGTAAATGACCGGTGTTCAGGACGGCAATGCCGCCCGCGAAATCGAGATACTCACGGCCTTCGACATCCCAGACCCGACAATTTTCCGCCCGCTCGGCGAAAATCGGGTGAATCTGGCCCACGCCGCGAGGAACGGCGTTATGACGGCGCTGCATTAAAGTGTTATTGGTATTCATTAGCGACTCTCCTGTTAAAGGCCGATGCACATATATTTGATTTCTAAATAATCTTCGATGCCGTATTTGGAACCTTCACGGCCTAATCCGGAGGCCTTAATGCCGCCGAAAGGCGCGACTTCGTTGGAGATAATGCCGGTATTAATACCGACGATGCCGTATTCCAGCGCTTCGCCGACGCGGAAAACGCGGCTTAAATCGCGTGCATAAAAATAGGCTGCCAGGCCGAACTCGGTATCGTTAGCCTGCCTGATGACATCCGCCTCGTCGCTGAAGCGGAACAGAGGCGCGAGCGGCCCGAATGTCTCTTCTTTGGCGACTTTCGCGTTATCAGGAACATCCGCCAGAATGGTCGGTTGAAAGAAGTTGCCGCCCAATTTGTGCGCTTCACCGCCCGTAATGACGCGGGCGCCTTTTTCCAGCGCATCGGCGATATGCTCCTGGACTTTCGCCACGGCTTTTTCATCAATCAGCGGCCCGATAGCGACGTCGGCTTGCAGGCCGTCGCCGACCGCGAGCTTATTTACCGCCTGGTTGAGTTTTTCCGCAAAACGATCGTAAACGCCGTCCTGAACATACAATCTATTGGCGCAGACACAGGTCTGCCCGGCGTTGCGAAACTTCGAAGCCAGCGCGCCTTCGACGGCTTTATCCAGATCGGCATCGTCAAAGACGATAAACGGCGCATTGCCGCCCAACTCCAGCGACACTTTTTTAATGTCTTTGGCGCATTGTTCCATTAGCTGGCGGCCAATCTCCGTCGAGCCGGTAAACGACAGTTTGCGTACCAGCGGGTTGCTGGTCAGCTCGCCGCCGATATCGCCTGCCGAACCGGTAACGACGTTAAATACGCCTGCGGGAATTCCGGCGCGCTGGGCCAGTTCCGCCAGCGCCAGCGCGGAAAACGGCGTCTGGCTGGCGGGTTTGAGTACCATTGTGCAGCCTGCGGCCAGCGCGGGGCCGGCTTTACGGGTGATCATTGCCGAGGGAAAGTTCCACGGGGTAATCGCGGCGGTGACGCCGATGGGCTGTTTAATCACCAGCAGCCGTTTATCGGCCTGATGGCCTGGAATCGTGTCGCCATAGATACGCTTCCCCTCTTCGGCGAACCATTCAATAAACGAGGCGGCGTAGCTAATTTCGCCTTTCGCTTCCGCCAGCGGTTTACCCTGTTCCAGCGTCATCAGACGCGCCAAATCGTCCTGATGTTCCATCATCAGATTGAACCAGCGACGCAGGATATTGGCTCGCTCTTTGGCGGTGAGCGCGCGCCAGGCGGGCAGGGCGCGATTGGCGGCGTTGATGGCGTCGCGCGTCTCTTCCGCCCCCATTTTGGGCACATTGCCGAGCGGTTTCCCGTTGGCGGGGTTGCTCACGGGGATGACATCGCCGCCGCGCGCGTCGCGCCAGTCGCCATCGATAAAGGCCTGCTGGCGGAACAGGGTAGAGTCGTTAAGTTGCATAATTGCTTCCTGTCTGAAGGGTTAACGGGTAAATGCGGCGTGTAATGCGTCCACGCTGCGTGCCGCACGCAGCGCACGTCCGGGGTTGCTCTGGCTTTCGCGTAGCGCCTGAACTTTGCTGACGATATGCGCGCCGATAGGTATCGCGGATGTCGCCGCCGGGGAGGGGGCGTTACAGGTGTGAATGGAACGCGGCGTCGTGACAAACAGAAAATCATCAATCAGTTTGCCGTCCGGTGAAACCGCCTGCGCCCGCACGCCTGCCGGCCAGGGCTGGAGATCGTTGACGGTCAGGCTGGGGCAATACTTTTGTACTCGCCGCAAATAGCCGCTTTTGCACAGCGAGTTTTTCATCTCGCCCAGTCCGGAAAGCAGATGGTTTTGCAGTACGCGGCGAATGCCGGCGGAGCGGAAAATCTCCAGGGTGTCGGTGAAGGAAACATCGCGCTTACGGTAGCCTTCGCGTTTAAGCGCCAGCACCGCATTCGGCCCGACCGTAACGCTGCCATCGATCATGCGGGTAAGATGGACGCCGAGAAACGGCATTGCCGGATCGGGGATCGGGTAGATCAAATGGTTAACGATCCGGTTGTGCCGCGGGGCCAGACGAAAGTACTCGCCGCGGAAAGGGCAGATAATAAAACCGGGCTCCACGCCCAGCATTTTGACCAGCCGATCCGCCATCAGCCCTGCACAGCCGATAAGCGTAGCGGTTTCGATTTCCCGACCTTGCGAGGTGCGAATGACAACGCCAGCGGCATGTTCTGTTAGCGCGCTGACCTCGGCATGGTAGATGATCTCGCCGCCTTTGGCCTGAAAGCGGTTCGCCATGGCCGTCGCGACATCGCGATAGCTGACAATCCCGCTGGAGGGGACAAAAATCCCGCCCAGGCCAACGATATTGGGTTCGCGTTCACGCAGCTCCGCCGCGCTTAACCACTCGCGCTCTAAGCCGTTGGCCGCCGTCCGCTCCCATAGCGCGCGCATCCGCGCCATTTCCAGCTCCGAGGTGGCGACCAACATTTTGCCGCAGGTGTCGTAGCGGATGTTGTTTTGATCGCAAAAGGTTTTGGTCGCCTGATTGCCCGCCAGACAAAACTGCGCTTTGAGGCTGCCGGGCGTGTAGTACACCCCGGCATGGATCACGCCGCTGTTATGCCCGGTCTGGTGGCAGGCTGGCGCGGACTCTTTTTCCAGCAACGCGATGCGCGCATCCGGATAGAGATCAATAAGTTGCATGGCGGTCGACATGCCGATAATGCCGCCGCCGATAATCACAAAATCATACATCCGCATAATTCCTTCGCCGTGGCGCTTATTGGTGAGTTTGATAATGGCTGGCGGCGTAGGCGAAGTAACCGCGCTGGCGCATCAGTTCGCGACGCAAGTCAGGATGCGGCGTAAAACGATCGCGTCCATGTAGCCAGAACAGATTGTTAATCAGCAGGAATTTGCCGACCGGTACTGGTACGGAGAGGATGTTTTGACTGGTTTCCAGCGCGTCTGAAAGCTCGCTGAGCCAGACGCCTTCTTCAAAGTCTTTTGGCTGGACGAACTGGTCGATATAACGCATGACCGGGCGGCCTTGTTGGTCGACATCAAACACCGGGTGCCAGACGTCATGGCTAACATTTTTGCTTGGCGGTGCCGCCCAGCGCATGACGCGACGCGCCAGCGGATGGGTAAAAAACGACTCCAGATGTTCCCAGTCATCAAGGTGCAGCAGCAGCGAATTACCGCCTTCCATATTCTGTTCGTCGATTTTCATCATCAGCACGTAGTCGGTCACCTCCTCAACATAGGTGCCGTCATTGTGTAGTTCCATTACGCGGTGGGGCTGGCGCAGATAACTGTCGGAGTTGTCGACGTTTTTGACCACGAAACGCGCGTAATACTGGCCGCTCATCGCATCGTAGTTGGAGCGACCAATAAGATGCGCCACCGCCGTCGCCAGTTTGACCATCTCTTCTGCCTGTGCGACATCATCGATCCCTTCGGCGCTGATCAACAGCGCGCCTTGCGCACGGTTGAGGAGCGTTTTGATCAACAGCGGTTGTAGCTGATTGCCGCACAGATCGTCGAGGATCTTGCCGATTTTAAAACGTAAGAAAGATTTGTATTCCAGCGCCTGCACCGGCCACTGCGCAACCTGGTGGAGAAATTGTCTTGTGGTATCCGCCGTAAACGTTAACGCCAGCAGGCGCGGCGACTGCGCCGAAGGGGCAAGAGTGAAACCAGTATGGCGTTGGGCTAAATCATCTGTGTTCGCTTTTACGGCAGTCAGTGCATTCATCAGAATCATTCCTCTCGGTAAGATGGTCAGGGAGACATGGCGATGCTCATTTCGTAGCCATAAATTAAAAATATCGACATTTTCCAGGAACGCGTATGAAATAACTGCTTTTGTTTAATTATTGTGATCAAAAGCAACAAATATTTAACAATGCGAAGGGTGAGGTTAACGGCGCCACGAGCCTGACAACGGCAAGAAGGGGGGTAAAATGAGCGAGTTATGGGGAGAGTGATGCTGGCGGGGTTGCCCGGCCTGGCACATGAGCGCGTAGGCCGGACAAGTACAACGTATTTCAGCAGTCAATTAACCGGCGTCAACCTGCGGTTTACGGCTGTGTTTACGGATCAGACGTAACACTGGCGGTACGACAATGACCATGATCGCCATGATCAGCAGGGCTTTGGCAACGCCGCTTTGCCACAAAATCGCCATATTGCCGTTACTGATGGAGAGTGCGCGACGCAGGTTCTGCTCCAGCATTTCCCCCAGTACGAATCCCAGGATCAGCGGCGACATGGGGAAGTGCATTTTACGTAAAATGTACCCTAACACGCCGAGCGCGACCATCAGCACCAGATCGAAGGTGGTGCTGTGTACCGCATACACCCCTACCGCCGATACGGCAGCGATGGCGGGTACCAGGAACCACAGCGGAATGGTGAGCATACGGGTGAACAGACCGATCAACGGGATATTCATGATCAGCAGCATCACGTTCGCAATCAGCAGCGCAGCGATGAGTCCCCAGACGATATCCGGCTGTTCGGTGAACATCGCCGGGCCTGGCGTGATGTTGTACAGCGTCAGCGCCCCCATCATCACTGCCGTAGTGCCGGAACCGGGAACGCCCAGCGTCAGCATCGGGATGAAGGAGCCGCAGGCAGAGGCGTTGTTTGCCGCCTCCGGCGCCGCGACGCCGCGAATATCCCCTTTGCCGAAGCTATCGCTGTTGCCGCTGAGTTTTTTCTCGGTCATATAGGTAATGGCGCTGGCGATGGTCGCCCCGGCGCCGGGCAATACGCCGACAAAAAAGCCGATTACCGAAGAACGCAGGGTGGTGCCGATACACTGCGCGCCTTCTTTCAGGTTGAATAACATTCGACCCGTTTTGCGGACCATTGTTTGCCCGCTGCTGGTATGTTCCAGCATTAAAAGTATTTCTGATACCGAGAACAGGCCGATCACCACGACGATAAACTGTACGCCGTCGGAAAGATGAACGCTGTCAAAGGTAAAGCGATAAACCCCGGTGTTGGCGTCCACGCCGACGGTCGCAAGGCCAAGACCGATCAGCGCTGCCAGAAATGATTTAAGCGGGTTTTGCGCCATCATACTGCCAAGACAGGCGATGGCAAAAACCATTAAGGCGAAATATTCCGCCGGCCCAAAGGCCAGCGACCATTGCGCCAGTAAAGGGGCGAACAGAATGATGCCGCCGATAGCGATTAATGAACCGAAAAATGAGCTGACTGCGGAAATCGACAGCGCTACGCCGCCTTTCCCTTGCTGCGCCATCGGGTAACCGTCCAGCGCCGTCATGATCGCCGCCGCATCGCCGGGGACGTTGAGCAATATGGAGGAGATCCTGCCGCCATACTCACAGCCAATGTACACCGTCGCCAGCAGAATTAGCGCCGACTCCGCAGGCAGATGCAACGCAAAGGCCAGCGGCAGTAAGATTGCCACGCCGTTGATCGGTCCCAGGCCCGGCAGCAGACCGACGATCGTGCCCACGAAGCAGCCAATCAACGCGATAACCAGGTTTTCCGGCGTCATCGCCACCGCAAAGCCCTGAGAAAGATATATCCAGGTATCCATCGTTACTCCGTTAACTCAGCCAGGCGCCGAGAGGTAAGGTGACATCAAGCAGCCGGTCAAAGGCATACCACAGCAGAATGCCCAATACCGCGCCGGAGATACCCGCCGCCGGAATCGTGGCGCCGAACAGCATCCCGATAACCATGGTGAGAAGCGCGGTGGCGATGGGAAAACCCAGCCATTCGAATCCCCAGGCATACATCAACAGGATGATGATCATGGTAATTAGCTTTTGCAGCACATGGCGGCGCGGCCAGCTAACCGTGTCGGGATGGCGCAATAACAGCGCCAGCGCGCAGAGCGCCATCAGGCCGATAATCCCCAGCGGAAAAGGGCGGGGGCCGACGGGTTCATAGCTGTATTCGCTTTGGATCTGCCAGGCGATGAATAGCCCGGCAATACAGAGCAACAGCCAGATACCCGCAAAGATACGATCGCTCATCATTGCCTCCGCGATTATTTCGCGAGTCCGAAGGCTTTCGCCTGTTCACGGTAATCAGTAACCTGTTTTTTCACGTAGTCATCGAGCTGCTGGCCGGTCATGTCGAACTCAAACAGACCGCGCAGATCGCGCTGCTTTTTAAACTCGTCGGTTTGCTGGAGCTTCTTGAAGGTATCCACCCACCACTGGTAATCGGCATCGCTGACTTTGGGCCCGACGTAGAAGCCGCGAATAATCGGCCACACCAGGTCGTAGCCCTGTTCTTTAGCGGTAGGGATATTGGCAAGCTGGCCCGGCAGACGATTTTCTGAAAAGACGGCAAGGACGCGGATTTTGTCGCCGCCCAGATAAGGCACCATTTCACTGAGATCGCCGGAGACAACCTGAACATGGTTGCCCATTAATGCCGTCACCGGCTCGCCGCCGCCCTCAAAGGCAACATAGCGCATCTTGTGCGGGTCGACGTTCGCCTTTTGCGCCAGCAACGCCGACTTCATCCAGTCCTGGCTGCCAATAGAGGCGCCAGCGCCAATGACCACGCTGTTGGGATCTTTTTCCATCGCCGTCATCAGATCTTTCAGCGTTTTCCACGGGGAATCCGCACGCACGGCGATCATGCCGTAATCAGTGCCCACGCTTGCCAGCCAGCGCACATCATCCACGCCGTAGCGACCAAATTTCCCCTGTGACAGGTTGAGCAGCGAACCGCCGGAAAAGGCGACCACAGTCCCGGGTTCGCCAGGGCGTTGGGCGACTATCGCGTTATAGGCTACAGCGCCGACGCCGCCGGGCATATACGTTACCCGCATGGGTTTCTCGATAGCGCCAGTCTCCAGCAAACTCACCTGAATCAGCTTACAGGTGAGGTCGAAACCGCCGCCAGGTTTGGCTGGCGCGATACATTCCGTTCGCGACGGCGCCTCCTGCGCCAGAACAGAGGTACTCATTAATAAAATGCTTGCAGTAAGGGTACGAAGTAATTGTTTTTTCATTTTTTATCCTCACGCCGGACGTCCGGATTTTTCAGGTTCGGAAGAAGATTTTTGTGATTATGTGAGCCGACATGTAGCAGTTCGGTTGCGTGATTGTTAAAACAATAACCTTTCAATTCCCTTTCAATGCGGCAGAAACTTTACAGGATGTGATATGCGTCTCTTATTGGCGGAAGATAACCGTGAGCTGGCTCACTGGCTGGAGAAAGCGCTGGTGCAAAACGGCTTTGCCGTGGACTGCGTATTTGACGGCCTGGCGGCTGACCATCTTCTGCACAGTGAAATGTACGCGCTGGCGGTGCTGGATATCAATATGCCGGGAATGGATGGACTGGAGGTGGTGCAACGGCTGCGTAAACGCGGTCAGACCTTGCCCGTTTTGCTGCTCACGGCGCGAAGCGCGGTGGCGGATCGTGTAAAAGGTCTCAACGTCGGCGCCGATGACTATCTGCCGAAACCCTTTGAACTGGAAGAGCTGGATGCCCGTTTACGGGCCTTGCTCCGACGCAGCGCTGGGCAGGTTCATGAAGTTCAGCAACTGGGTGAATTGATCTTTCATGATGAAGGGTATTTTCTGTTACAGGGACAGCCGTTAGCGCTGACGCCGCGTGAGCAGGCGCTCTTAACCGTATTGATGTACCGACGAACGCGGCCGGTCTCGCGTCAGCAGCTTTTTGAACAGGTGTTCAGCCTGAACGATGAGGTAAGCCCTGAAAGCATCGAACTTTATATTCATCGACTGCGTAAAAAACTCCAGGGAAGCGATGTACGAATTACGACGCTGCGCGGCCTGGGTTATGTGCTGGAGCGCGGCGATGAAGTGGGTTAAGCCGCAATCGTTGTACCTGCAACTCTTGCTGTTCCTGGGGTTGCCGCTGATTCTGCTATGGGGGCTGTCGGCGTTTAACAGTTATGTCAATGCGCTACAGGCCGCCACTCAGGCTTATGATCGTACGTTGCTCTCCTCGGCGCGAACGGTATCGGAACGGCTGGTGGTGCGCAATAAGCATCTGGAAGTTAACGTGCCCTGGGTGGTGCTGGATAGCTTCGAGCTTAATATGAATGATCGACTCTATTACAAAGTCGTCGACCCTTCCGGGAAGGTCATTTCCGGTTATGACGATCTGCCTGCCATGCCGCCCGCTACGCCCCGTACCCGGCTTTATCCGGCGCTGGCGTGGTTCTATCATACCGAGTATCGCGGCGAGGCGATCCGCGTGGCGCGTTTGCTACAGCCGGTCAACGAAGGCGGCATTATCGGCATGGCGGAGATTTATGTCGCAGAGACGCTGCAGTCCCGTCGTTATCTGGCGGGCCAACTGCTGTTCTCTTCCTGGATCTCACAGGGGCTGCTGGTGTTGCTGACCCTGGTGCTGGTTGGCTGGTTATTACGCCGGATCCTGCGCCCTATGCGTCAACTTTCGTCATTAATGGTACGCCGCGAACCGGGTCTGCTAACGCCGCTGCCGGAACTGCTGCCGTGGTCGGAAACACGCTTGTTAATCGTGGCGTTTAATCGCTACATTGACAGGCTCCGCGGCATCCTTTCCCGGCAGGAACGCTTTAGCGCCGATGCTTCTCACCAGTTAAAAACGCCGCTGGCGGTGTTAAAAACGCAGGCGGCGGTGGCGTTAGCCAGCCAGCACCCTCATCACTGGTACGAAAGTCTGCAGGCGATGAGCGTAACGCTGGATAGCACCATTCAGCTCACGGAAAGATTGTTGCAACTTTCTGCGGTAAAGCATAAAGAGCAGGGCGAGCGGCGTTTTTCCCCGGTGAATCTGTACGATATCGTACAGAGCGGCTGTTTTACCCGCCTGGCGCAGGCGCGGAGTAAACATATCGACCTGGGCTACGAAGGCGAACAGGAAGCGATGTGGATCGAGGGGGATGAGGTACTGCTTAGCGAGCTGTGCGGAAACTTGCTGGATAATGCGCTGAAATACACGCCTGAGCAAGGCATCGTCACCGCGCGGCTTGAACGGGATAGTGATGCCGTGACGCTGGTTGTCGAAGATAGCGGCCCCGGCATTGATGATGAACATATCCATCTGGCGCTACAGCCGTTCCACCGGCTCGATAACGTAGGAAATGTGGCCGGGGCGGGCATCGGTCTGGCTTTGGTCAATGATATCGCACGCCTGCACCGTACTCATCCCCATTTTTCCCGTAGCGAAGCGTTGGGAGGGTTATACGTTCGGATACGCTTTTTAAGCCTTGTTCCGCAGTAATGCGCACAAATGTGTCAGCGGTAAAGCACGTTTACAAAAAGTCGCATCTTGAGGTGTGACGTTTTAATCAAATGATCATACATTCCCCCTACAAACCGTAGCGTTAATTAAAAATATAGTGGGTGCAGGGGCATGAATAATCATACTAAACGACGGGGAATAGCATTAACCGTCTTTCTTGTCGGGGTTAACATCCTGGCCTGGATTTGGGCGTTCTGTGTTTTTCATCACCATGCCGTCATGCTAAGCGCAGCCATACTGGCGTATAGCTTTGGGCTGCGTCATGCGGTTGATGCCGATCATATTGCGGCCATCGATACTGTCACCCGTAAACTGATGCAGCAGGGTAAAACGCCTTTAGGCGTGGGGGCGTTTTTTTCATTGGGTCATTCGACCATTGTCGTTCTGGCATGTCTGGCGATTGTTGTGACGTCGATGGCATTTCGCGATCGTATTGATGTTTTGCATCAATATGGTTCGTTGATCGGTACGGCTGTTTCCGCTTTTTTTCTGCTGGCGATGGCCCTGCTTAACCTGTTTATTTTGTTCAACGTCTGGCGGCAATTTCGCTCGGTTACCCGCGGTGAGTCAGTGAGGGCGCATGACGAGGCGATACCTGGCGGGCTGATGACGCGTATATTTCAGCGTACGTTTCGTTTGGTCACTTCCAGTTGGCATATGTATTTTGTCGGTTTTCTGTTTGGTCTGGGATTTGATACCGCAACCGAGGTTGGGTTGCTGGGCATTTCCGCTTCAGCAGCCAACCAGGGGCTATCTCTCTGGTCGATGATGATTTTTCCTGTGCTGTTTACCGCCGGGATGGCGCTGGTGGATTCCCTGGATAACTTTGTCATGGTCGGCGCTTACGGTTGGGCTTTCTCGCATCCATTACGTAAGCTTTATTATAATATGACCATTACCGCCGCATCCGTCATTGTCGCGCTGGCGATTGGCGGGCTTGAGGCGCTGGGGTTGATTGATGATGCGTTACAGTTAAGCGGAACATTTTGGCAGACCGTAAGCACGCTTAACGATCATATGGGGAATGTGGGCTTCTGGGTAGTGGGCGCTTTCGTGCTATTCTGGCTGCTCTCGTTGTTGAATTATCGCTGGCGCGGCTATGATAAAATCACCCTCAATACCTGATTGATTTCTGTAAAAATAGCATTTCGGCAGTGGTGTCATATCATTGCCGAAGCATTTTATCTCCTGAGAGTATATTCTTCCCGGTAAGTGCGTTATTTTTCATGCTTGCCTTTCGTTATCAATTTAAGCAATCCGATATAACATACAATACCAAAAATAATAATAACAGTTGTATACCCAAGAATCAGCCAGTCTGCATGTGTCATAATATAATCCAGTTATCAGGTATCCCGTGTTAAGGCGATCTTTAAGCCTGTTGTCAGCAAGAACCACTGTACCCGTTCAGTGCTGTTGGCAATAACGTATTGTTTATGCACAAGAGCGTTGTTACAAATAACGTATACATTGAGCATAGACCTCACCTACATTTTTGTAATGCCATAAAGTAAGGCTACACCTTTAATCTACTGACGGTATGCCAGGCCAGAAGAGATAAAAGGGTAGTTGTCATCATCATCTGTTCTTGACGCCAGGTTAATGACACACACATATGAAAATGTATAACCGCTGCACGCTTTTTAGAACGTTATCTGTAACATACCGTGTTAATCAATTCCATAAAACCGAGTATAGTGTAAGTGAATTTCGAGTAATTGTCATTATGATTATATGGTGGTTAACTTATTTTTTAAATTCTGATTAAATTTCGTTTTTTATCAGTTCATCAGGATTTATGAAAAACCCGGGCGTAAAAACATATTTACGTCCAGGCTTTCTTCTTAGCAAATCGATTTTCCGGTAAAATAGGGGGTCGACCACATGCGCTTATATTCCCATTCAGGCCTTAGTATTCCGATGGAAAAAAGCAATTTTTTTTGTCTTTCCTGGCAGTAATGTCTGGCACGGTTAATATTTAGCCACATTAGTATGCTGCCGGGACTGAGTGGCCTGAACTCATTTTTAATTGCACCATTAGATACGTCAAAGTAGACGTTCATCTGGCTTTCAGATTTCAATACGATATCAAATGCACAGGGTATCCCTTCAATATAAAGAATATGCCCAAACAGAAGGTGATGCAGTTGACTAAAAAAGGTGGCAAGGTTATCAGCGGGATAGCAAGATAACGTATTGCCGAAACGAGACTGAAATAACTCGATAAAAATATGAGTCAGTTCATCAGAAGAACAATCAGCAACGCTTTTTACACTACCGCCTTTTTTAAGAAATTGCTGATATTCATTACGGCGTCTTTTTTCAAACTTAGAAGAGAACGTTTCTTTGACCAGACAATTTTGTTTTTTTCTGGTGAGTTTCCATATGGCATTGCGTATTTGTGGCTGATGCAACGCCGAAAGCCGGTTAGTACGATCGGGTAAGAAGCAGCGTAAATCTGGTGCCATCGGAATAAGTATCTCATCTGACGATAGCGGGAAGGTTCTGCGCGTCAGGATGCCAATATTCTGATCATTACAGATAAAGTAGGCGCCTTTAATCTTATCATCTTCTTTATAGTGGAAGAATTTAAAATGCCAGTTATGGCGCTTCATAAAATAATCCACAATATCTGGGTGCATATTGATACTACCGCCGTATTGCGTAAACACCTCCCGGTATAGGGCAAAGGAAGACGGCTGCCAGCGGGTTAATATACGCTTAACTTCTTGTATTTTCACCAAAACTCCTGACTTAGCTTACTGAAAATTCTATTTTGTATTATTTTTTTGCTCAACCAAATAAAAATGTGACAAATGTTTAGCTTGTATTTAATGGTTAACATGCTAATCGATGACGTTATGGTGAAGGGAATAAGATTAAGATGTTGATCATAGCATGAGTGAAAGCGACGGTTTAATGCCGCGCTTTTCACTCGCAAGCCATTCTGTATTTAACCATCCAGTAGCGATACAGATTTCAAAGAGATCCGCTGAACGGTAGCAGGATCTGCACATCCGCGTATGAAATAGTTCTACCGGGAGAGGCTGTTAACCTCTTGTATTATTGTATCCAGAATATGATAGCGTTTCCGATACTCTGCGCGTTTTTTGCTGGGGATACTTTCAGGCGCTTTACGCATCACCTGTGATGGCAGATGATATAAGGCACCTTTCTTAACGCCGTTTAGCGACTCCCAGAATTCACTATAGCTGGCCACAAAAGTTTTTTTCTTCTGGAATAAGTACCGGAGTTGACGATAAACATGGTTGTTTTCACTTACCGCATAAATCTCGTCGACATTACAGGCCAGCATCAATGTCGCAAATGCTTCATACAGCATCCGTTTAGGAAAGAGACCGTAACAATCTTTGGTGGCGTTACGTATGACTTGTGGGCCGACATGTTTACTGGGCCCTTGTAACCCGGCAACCAGCGCTATTTGCTTCCCTTCATGGCGGATAAAGGAAAATGATAAACGTGCCAACGGCGTATCATTGAAGCACAGCGTTAATGTCAGTTCACCTTCCCTGTCATAGCCACAGGGACCGCAGTAGATATCCACCAGAGCGCCGTTTTTTCCTTCCAGGTGAGCGAGCAAGATTTGTTCCTCGGACAGGAGGATCTTTTTAATTTTATTTTCCGGAAAGGACTGAACGAACTGGTAGTGTTCCAGAATAGCTTTTGCCCGGCAACGTATGCTAAGCCCGGTATACAAATAGGGCCGCTGGATTTTTGCCGGCAACAGTGGACGATGAATGATCAGCGTTCTGGGCTGAGACAGATGGCATAATTCATTGAAGTATTTAATTGTCGTTACAGGGTTAATAAGGCAACGTAATACAAATTTATAGCGAAACTTACGCTCTCCCCAGCGTTTATGGCGATAAGGCGTCTGCGCCATGACTTCTTTTAACATTAATAATGGATTATATCTTTCCATATCACTTTGCTGCATCGTCATACTACGTCCCTACTACTCGATAGACTTATAACCGAGACGGTAGCCTGATTGAGTTAAACGTAAAGGCAACGAAGAAGACCTGTACAGACGACGTTGTTAAACAGTTTATCAATGGCAGAAATAAAACGCCTGAACGCGCTTTTTAATAGGTTTTCTGCTAATGAGTGAGATGAGTCCTGAACGTAGTATTAAAACGAATGCCGTGTTTATTATTTTAAATAATGTTTATACTCTAAATAATTCGAGTTGCAGGAAGGCGGCAAGCGAGCGAATCCCCAGGAGCTTACTAAAGTAAGTGACTGGGGTGAGGGAACGCAGCCGCAGCACATGCAACTTGAAGTATGACGAGTATAAGCCAATATATTTATTTGGCTGGTATTGTGTAAGTCAGACAGCAAAGCGTCGTGATGCGTGATTATGTAACCAGACGCAAAGGGGGTATTCACCTTATCTCTAAATGCAAATCTATATGATAAATTTTATCATGTACTATGTTGCTATCTCTGGGAGAAAATATTATGCAGCGTTCACTCGATAGTCTGGCTGGTATGGCTACATCTGCTTTTGGCGCGGGGACTTCTGCTGCTATGCGGCAAGCCACCTCTCCCAAAACCATTCTGGAATATATCATTAACTTTTTTACCTGTGGTGGGGTGCGTCGGAAAAATGAAGCACAGTATCAGGAATTGATAGACACTATGGCTGATACATTGAAAAGTTCAATGTCTGACAGAGGTGCTCCGTTGCCAGAAAACATTATACTGGAGGATATGGGCGGGTTTCGTGTCGAATTTAATCTTCCTGGTGAGAATAACGAAGCTGAACAAGTTATTGTACGGGTCAGTAAAGGCGACCATTCTGAGACGAGAGAAATTCCGCTTGTCTCTTTTGAAAAAATATGTCGAGTTTTACTATTCAGATACGAATTTTCTCTCCCTCAGGATTCTGTAATGTTAACTGCCCAGGGAGGCATGAATCTTAAAGGCGCTGTCCTTACCGGAGCAAATCTGACGGCAGAAAATTTATGTGGCGCAGACTTAAGCGGCGCAGATTTAGATGGGGCAGTACTGTTCATGGCGGATTGTGACGGTGCAAATCTTAAGGGGGCAAATCTATCGGGAGCATCATTAGGCGACAGTAATTTAATGAACGCCTGTCTGGAAGATACTATTATGTGTGGCGCTACCCTCGATCGCGCTAATCTTACCGGCGCCAATTTACAACACGCAAGTCTGTTAGGCTGTAGCATGGTAGAATGTCTTTGTTCCGGTGCAAATATGGAGCATGCTAATATTTCAGGCGCAACCCTTATACGCGCCGATATGAGCGGTGCGACATTACAGGGTGCTACTATAATGGCTGCTGATATGGAAGGCGCTATCTTAACCCGGGCAAACCTGCGAAAGGCGAGTTTCATTTCTACGAACCTGGACGGGGCTGATTTGGCTGAGGCTAATTTAAACAATACCTGTTTTAAAGATTGTACACTAACCCATTTACGTACCGAAGACGCCAGAATGTCTACAAGTACACAAACACTCTTTAACGAATTTTATAGTGAAAATATTTAGCCTTTTTGACGTAAATCTGAAATAAAAGCAATGTAAGAATAACTATCTGCTACTGAATAGTAGCTGAGAGTAAATTATTTACAGTATCTTTTATTATTACAGGAGTATGCGACGGTAAAAATATCTGAACAACCATTTCTATTTTCTCAAGTAGAACTTCCAACTAAAGCGAATTGTTTGAAAAGGAAAACGTTATGCCTGGATGTATAAGTGCCTGTTCATGCGTTGCCAGTCCGACGCCTCCCGATCCTAAGGCCCCCTCTAAGCCTAAGTGGATAGAGTTAAAAGGTTATTGTGTTACATGTACTAGTCAGGAGGATATTCGTCCACCTAAGGAGGGTGAACCAAAGCAAAAAATGACACCCAGCGAGTTAGTGCTGTTACGAGGTCTTTTAAAAGACCTGGGGGTAACACAA
This sequence comes from Salmonella sp. NW1250, assembly GCF_051812965.1. Classification (NCBI taxonomy): domain Bacteria; kingdom Pseudomonadati; phylum Pseudomonadota; class Gammaproteobacteria; order Enterobacterales; family Enterobacteriaceae; genus Salmonella; species Salmonella sp. NW1250. Next base: position 413,701 of record NZ_JAMNDD010000002.1, read on the forward strand.
CATCCCTGGCAAGACCCGACAGTAAAATCTACTAACTGTGGGTTGCCATATTTTCCAGTAGTTCCTGGAGAACGAGAAACCGATGTTTGATGGTTTTCTGTCTGCAAAGCGCCTGATAAATATTACCAGGCGCTTTGTATTTTGGCGCCAACATCACTTTCATCGTCATATATCGAATGATTACAATCGTATCCGATCCCACCATTACCCAGACGGAAAGTCGCTGGCAAACTGTAAGAACGGCTCGCCGTCGGCAGGGAAGCGGCGGTGAACCCTGAACCGCGCTATACCATCTTACCTGGTTGTTTATTGTCATTAACGCTTTGAAAAATAATTAATTTCCTCTATTCCTGTTTTGTAAAACCTTCGTTCAGTAGGCGCATTCTGCCCCCCTTCCCGGATTTACTGGCAAAGTGGAGCCCGGACAGAGAGTCATATTGCAAAATCCCGTTTCCGTTTACTTATTACCAGATTTTTGCGGTCGAAAGATTGCCTTTCTTTTAATTGAATGATAATTATTATCATTGGCATATGCTAATAATTACTATATAGCCGTAACCTGGCAAGGATGTGAGCTTGAGGGCAACAGCGCTACTTTAGACATTATTTAGGGAATGGGTATGAGAGTTAAGAAGTTCATCTGGTTAATAACCGTGGTTTCTACAGGGATTAATAGTCCATTATCAGCAGCAGAATCTACAGACGACAACGGCGAAACGATGGTGGTTGAATCCACCGCCGAGCAAGTATTAAAGCAACAGCCGGGCGTTTCGATTATTACTCGTGACGATATTCAAAAGAATCCTCCCGTTAACGATCTTGCCGATATTATTCGTAAGATGCCTGGGGTTAATCTTACCGGCAATAGCGCCTCGGGGACGCGCGGAAATAACCGACAAATTGATATTCGTGGTATGGGGCCGGAAAATACCTTAGTGCTGATTGACGGCGTGCCGGTGACGTCGCGAAATTCGGTTCGCTATAGCTGGCGCGGAGAACGCGACACCCGTGGCGATACGAACTGGGTGCCGCCGGAGATGGTAGAACGTATTGAAGTGATCCGTGGGCCCGCCGCCGCGCGCTATGGCTCCGGTGCCGCAGGCGGGGTGGTGAATATCATCACCAAACGCCCCACTAATGACTGGCACGGCTCGCTGTCGCTCTATACCAACCAGCCGGAAAGCAGCAAAGAAGGTGACACCCGGCGGGGTAACTTTAGCCTTAGCGGCCCGTTGGCTGGTGATACGTTGACGATGCGCCTGTACGGTAATCTCAACAGAACCGATGCCGACAGCTGGGATATTAACTCCTCCGCCGGGACCAAAAATGCCGCCGGACGGGAGGGGGTCACCAATAAAGATATTAATAGCGTCTTCTCATGGAAAATGACCCCGCAGCAAATCCTTGATTTTGAAGCGGGATATAGTCGGCAGGGGAATATCTATGCTGGCGATACGCAAAACAGTACTTCAAACGCGGTTACCAAAAGTCTGGCGCAGTCCGGGCGGGAGACCAATCGCCTGTACCGGCAGAATTACGGTCTAACTCATAACGGCATCTGGGACTGGGGGCAAAGCCGCCTGGGGTTCTACTATGAAAAAACCGATAATACCCGCATGAATGAGGGGCTCTCCGGCGGCGGCGAGGGGCGTATTACCAACGACCAGACGTTCACCACTAACCGCCTGACCTCGTATCGCACCAGCGGCGAGGTGAATGTCCCGGTGATATGGCTATTTGAGCAAACGCTCACCGTCGGCGCGGAGTGGAACCGCGATGAGCTGAACGATCCTTCCTCTACCAGTCTGACGGTTAAGGATAGCAATATCGCCGGGATTTCCGGTTCGGCGGCTAACCGTAGCAGCAAAAATAAATCGGCAATCAGTGCGCTGTACGTTGAAGATAATATCGAACCCATGGCCGGTACCAATATTATTCCGGGCCTGCGTTTTGACTATTTGAGCGAATCCGGGAGTAATTTTAGTCCCAGTCTTAACCTTTCCCAGGAGTTAGGTGAATACGTCAAGGTGAAAGCCGGTATTGCCCGGGCCTTTAAGGCACCGAACTTGTATCAAACCAGTGAGGGGTATTTACTCTATTCGAAAGGCAACGGTTGTCCAAAAGATATTACGTCGGGCGGCTGTTACCTGGTCGGTAATAAGAACCTCGATCCTGAAATTAGCATCAATAAAGAGATCGGGCTGGAATTTACCGTAGACGATTACCACGCAAGCGTCACGTATTTCCGTAACGATTATCAGAATAAGATTGTCGCAGGTGATAAGATTATTGGCAGAAGCGCATCTGGCGCTTATGTATTGCAGTGGCAGAACGGCGGTAAGGCGCTGATTGAAGGTATTGAAGCCAGCATGGCTGTTCCGCTGATGCCGGACCGTCTGAACTGGAATACCAATGCGACTTATATGATCGCTTCTGAGCAAAAAGATACCGGCAATCCCTTATCGATAATCCCGAAATATACGGTGAATACCTTCCTCGACTGGACTATCACCAGCGCGCTCTCCGCTAATGTCAACTGGACGTTATACGGCAAGCAAAAACCGCGAACACATGCGGAGTCGCGTAGTGAAGAGACCAAAGGATTGTCCGGGAAAGCGCTGGGGGCTTACTCACTGGTCGGCGCTAACGTTAATTACGATATCAACAAGAACCTGCGTCTTAATGTCGGTATCAGCAATATCTTCGATAAACAGATCTATCGCTCCGCCGAAGGGGCAAATACCTATAACGAACCGGGTCGGGCTTATTATGCCGGTGTGACGGCCTCGTTTTGATGGATTATGCCCGCCGCTGGCGGGCATATTCTGGCGGCGGGTTAATGGCAGCGTGGTTTTTGGCTTGCCGGTTCGCGACTGATATCCAGCAATGCACTGCGAAAAGAGGCGTTAAACATGGGCCCGTGGCCCAGGCCCGGGTAATGCTGCAGGGCCGCGTTAACGCCGTTGTTCTCAAGCGTTCTCACGGTCTCCTGAACTTTTTGCAGGAGCTCGGCCATCTGGCGTTGCCTGCTATCCCCATTCGACGCTGAACCTTCCATTATGATGAGTTTTTTATGGCAGAACGGCGACGACTTCACTGTCGTAAGGCGATTCAACAGGGCAAAGTTATCCCTGCTGAGTGACGGGCTGGCGCTGTAATAGATATGAAAGAAGGATGACGACAGCCAGGAGTCCAAAACGAACAGGCCGCCATAAGAATGTCCCCATACCCCGCGCCGTTCGGGGTTGATGGTTATTCCTTGTTCCACCTGCGGCGCGATATGTCTCTCCAGTAGCTGGCGGAACGCTGGCCCGCCGCCGGTTTTACGATGAAAACGCGGGTTATTTTCACTGCCTTCGCGATCGATTCCCGGCGCCGGCGTATAGTCATAAGCTCTGCCGTTAAGATCAAACGGCAGGTTAGTCTGATAGCCAATCGCCACAATCACCGGCGGCGAGTGGTCTGCCAGCTGTTTGAGCAGCGTCTCCGGCAGTCTGTCCATCACTGCGTTGCCGTCCAGCATATATAAGACAGGATAACCCGACGGCGGGGCGGCTTTATTGGGGATAGCGGTCCATACCCGGTAATGTCTTGCGCCATCGGCAGATTGAAAGTCATTGACCCTAAAATGGTAATATCCCGAACCTTTATCAGCAATATTCGGTCCTAATGGCTGCATATCCGGCTGCGCATAACTCAGCGCGCTAAAACAAAAACTCACTAAAAATAGCACCATGCGATAGCACTTGTTGTGGTACTGGCGACCATACATCGGATGTGATTCCTTTTTGGCAGGTGAAGTTTTATCGGGGCAGTAGACGTAATCCGTCAATCAGCGCGCCGCGCCACCAGGCATAATCGTGACCGCCGGTGTACACGCTGCAATGGCTTTCAACGCCGGCGGCGCGCAATTTTTCATGCAACTGTTTGACCTGCGGGACCGTCGAACCTTCCAGCGATCCCACGCACAGATGCGTACGTACGGCTGGCGAGGGCGCGGATAACACATGTTCGCTGACCCATGAGCGCTCTTCTGCGCTGAAATGGTTCGGGCGGTTGCGGTTGTCCGGCGTCCACCACATTGAGGGGGAGTGGCTCAGTACCAGGCCAAAGCTCTCTGGCGCGTGGCGGGCCGCCATCAGCGCGGTCACGCCGCCGAGGCTTTGCCCAGCCAGCACCGTTTGTGTACGGTCCGCCCACTGTCGTTCCGGGTATTTGGCGCGAAGGGCTGGCAGCAGGCGTTCGGCAATGTCGAGCACCAGCTCGCGGCGACCACCGAGGATTGCGACGCGTTCACCCGCGTTGATGTTATCAACGCCGAGTACGGCCACCGGCGCGATGCGTCCGCTGCGGATGGCGGCGTCAATGGCGGCGCTTACCCCAAGATGGTCGAACCAGATCTCGCCATCCGTGAGTACCAGTAAGCCCAGCGGTTGTACGACAGGAGCGTCAGGAAGATACAGCCGCACACGGCGACGTTGTCCGGCAAGCCGATGTTCTGAGGTGAAAAGCTGCCCGGCGTAAGCGCGACAGCCTGACCACTCCTCCTGTGCCGGGGCATGATCCAACGCCAGAACAGACTCCTGCGTATTACCCCGAACATTTATTCCCGGCGTGCTGTTCAGCGGGTCCGCCCTCCCGACAAGGGAGGCGAAACGGCTTCCAAGCTGCAACACCGTCTCGTCCGGGGTTTTCGGTGGTATTTCGACCATCGTATAGGAACCGCAGTAGGACGCCGGTAAGCGAAGCGTCAGATGCCAGATATCCGTTGTGGGCAGTTGCGTCATCATACCTTTCGCCACGTTATCTTTATCGGTGACACGGTTCAGGCGAACATAAACCCCCCGCAGAGGAGAGGCGGCACGCCACAGGAAGGTGACTTCCCGTTCATCGTCTGCGCCGTTAATGGCTGTCACCAGCGGCAGCGCGAGCGAGTTTACTTCTCGCCAGAAGTGAGAAGCGTCAACCTGTCTTCCGGCGGCGAGTTGGCGGCGAAGGCGCGTAGCGGTCTGTATAGCGACAGGAGCGACGGGCGGGCTCAGTCTCATTCTTTGTATTCCATCTCGTTTATATTTCGGTCAGTATCAATAGCTAAAGCGGCTGTTACAGGAACAGCCGCTTGCGGGCTTTCTTTTGCGTAAATCGTGGCGATAAAAACTATCCTACGACCTCTCCTTGCGTATCGCGTGTCTGGCCGACGCTGGCCCGCCACAGACGAGCATACAGGCCATGAGCCGCTATCAACTGCTCATGGCTGCCATATTCAGCGATACATCCTTTATCGATTACGACAATAACATCGCAGCGGCGGGCGGTGGTCAGCCGGTGCGCGACGATAAGCGCGATGCGTTTCTCGGTATGCGTCACTCCGGTAAGCGAGGTTATTAAGCGCTCCTCGGCGCTGCGGTCGATACGCGCTGTCGCCTCGTCGAGCAGCAGAATGTGCGCCTGCGCCAGTTGGGCGCGGGCGAGGGCAATCAACTGACGCTGGCCCGCGGACAGATCCGTGCCGCCGTTATTGACCGGAGTACGAAACCCCAGCGGCAGATGTTGCACAGTTTCAAAGAGTCCCGCCTGTCGCGCCGCGATCTCCACCTCCGTGTCGCTGCTGTCTGGCCGCGAATAGCGGATATTTTCGGCAATATCGCCGCTAAATAATGCGACATCCTGGGTGACCAGCCCCGTCTGGCGACGATAATCACTAAGCGACGCGGCATCAATTAGGCGCTCACCGACACGGATTTGCCCGCTGCCGGGAGAGTAGAGCCCGGCCAGCAGCTTGATCAGCGTCGATTTGCCGGCGCCGCTACGTCCGACCACCGCGACTACCGTTCCTGGCGGAATGGTGAGCGAGAGATTATCAAGCACAGGTTGCGTTTTTTCGGGATAGCGGAATGTCAATGCCTCCAGACGTAGCGCGCCGCCAGTGCCAGGCGTTATGGAGGACGGTTCAATATTCTCCGTTTCCTCAGTCGCCAATAGCGCATTGATATGTTTGCCGCTGGCGGTCGCCTGCTGCCAGGAATCGACAATGCCTGACAACTGCTGTACCGGGCCATAAAATTGTCCCAATAGCAGGAAGAACGCCGCCAGTATCCCGGGCGTCATTTCGCCTTCGGCGACCCGGGTCGCTCCGATTAAAAGCACGGCGGCATAGGCAGCCTCGGTGCAGAAGGTCAGGAACGGAAAATAGACAGCAAGGTATTTTTGCGCCCGCACGCGGGTGGCGCGGAAGTTGTCTGATAACGCCCGTAGCCTGGCGGCTTCCTGCTTCTGTTGGCCGTGTGACTGCACTACCCGCATACCGGAGACCTTTTCCTGAAGCGTACTGTTCACCTTACCAATTTCCAGCCGTGCCTGGGCGTAAGCAGGCGAGCTCAAACGGCGGTAAATCCACGTCGCCAGTATCACTACAGGTACGGCGCTTAATGCCGTTAACGCAAGAATGGGGTCAAGCCAGAACATTGCCGCGGCGATAGCGACCATCGTCACGATGCTGGTGGCCGCGCTGGCAAGACCGTTTTGCAGAAATCGGGCGAGTGAATCAACGTCGACGGTCATGCGAGTAAGACGCGAGTCGATGTGCTTCTCGTGCCAGGGAAGACTCAGGCGTAGCAGGTGGCTGAAGCTGCGTAAGCGTACCGTATGCTGTACCGACTCTGCCGCGCGGGCGGCGAAGATCGTTTGCAGCGCATAGCAGCACCAACCGATCGCTACCAGACACAGCGCGAGCAGGGCGCATATGCCAATAGTCGACATATCCCCTGCGGCAACGCCTGAGTCAATACCGCGCTGCAAAAGCACCAGCACGCCAACGCCTGCGGCGGAATCAAGCGCGATAAGCAGGGCGGCGATGACGAACATCCAGGCTACTGGCGTCAGCAGCGATGAGACTTGACGCCCGTGGCCTGCCAGCGCCATCTGTACGGCGCGTTCCGGAACGCGCGTCATCCGGTCGACAAAACCTTTTCGGGCGGGTGTCTGGCGCTCATGCGCGTCGTCGGATTTTACCGCCTGCGTTGTTGGCCATAGCGTACGTTGTTCCGCCGGGGCGAGGGCGAGAAAATCACCCTCGCCGCTCATCAGCGAGCGAAACGTCGGACATCTTGCATCCAGCTCCGCCTGGGTACCGATATCCACGACGCGGCCTTTATCCAGCACGACGATCCGATCGGCTAACTGCAGTGTTGAACGGCGGCGTGCAATCACCAGCAGCATATGCTCATTATCGGCATAACGACCAAGAGCCGTATTAATTTCCGCTTCAGTACCGGCATCGACCGCCGAGGTGGTGTCATCGAGAATCAGCAGTTCCGGCGCGGTAATCAGTGCCCGGGCTAGCGCAATACGCTGGCGTTGGCCGCCGGAGAGGTTGCTTCCGCGTTCGGCCAGTCGGGTGTTGAACCCCTGCGGTAGCGCATTGATGAACCCGCTGGCGCCTGCGGCATCGGCGGCGCGTCGAATGTCGTCCTGAGTCGCTTGCGGGTGCCCATAGGCGATGTTTTCCGCCACCGTACCGGCAAACAGAAACGCGTCTTCAAACACTACGCCAACGCGACGACGAAGCGCCGTCAGTTTCAGGTCGCGAATATTCTGTTGACCCGCAGTGGTGTTGAGCCACACCCCGCCGGAGGTGGGATCGTAAAAGCGCGCCAGCAACATCAGCAATGTTGATTTTCCGGAGCCGGATGCGCCAACCACCGCCACGGTTTCACCGGCGTGAATGGAAAACGAGATCTCATTGAGGATACGGTTACCGTTGTCGTAGTGGAAACTCATCTTCTCCACGTCCAGCCCGATAATCTGGCCCTCAACCGACTCAGTACCGTCTTCCATGCGAGAACGCGTGTCGATAAGCGCGAAGACGCGCTCTACCGACGCCTGTGTGCGCTGTGCGATAACCAAAAACGATGCCAGTACGCGGGTAGGGCCGGTCAGCATAGCGAGAAAACTCGCGAACGCAACGAAGGTTCCCAGATCGATGCGCCCGTTCATTACCGACCAGCCGCCATAGCACAGCAGGACGATTTGCCCTATCACCGGTAGCGCCAGCATGGTTGCGCCCGGCATCGCCTGCGAGATAGCGGCGCCGATGCGTACCCGCACCATCTGCCGCGACTGACCATCGAGCCAACGCGTTTCGCGTAACTCCGCCACGCAGGACTTCACCACTGAGATCTGTTCCAATACTTCGCGCATATGCTCCGTCATGTGCGCCAGCCGGTCTGAGGCAAGCCCCGTTTGCGCGAAAACACGGCGACGGGCGCGCAGGGCGGTAATAGCAAGGGCGGCCAGTACGCAAATCACGATAAGCGTCATGGATGGCGACATCCATAGCATCACCGCGATACCGGCCACATAGTAAGTGAGCACCGCCAGCGGCACCGGGCACATCTGTAGCAAGGTGTGTACCTGTTGAAGATCGCTGTTGGTACGCGAAATGACCTGCCCGGTACGCAAGGCGTCCTGGCCTGCGCCGTCCAGTTTTTGAATACTGTCGAACGCACGGCTACGTAACGTATGCTGAACCCACAACGAGAGTTCTCCGGCATAGCCGCGGCGCACGTAATTCCCGATAAAATCAAAAAGGGCAATTAACAGCAGGCCGCAGGCAAGTAACGGCAGGTGGGTCGTATCGCCTGCTATCGCGTCATTGACGGCCTGACGCGTTATTAGCGGCGTCAGCGCAGCCAGTAAAATGGTCGATACTGATGCTACGATGACAATGATGCTCAGTGTTTTACGTTCCCAACACACGCGGGCAAGGCGAACTATCCAGGCACGAGCGGGCATGGGGGAATGAGTCGCGGGCATTAAGCCTCCTTATCGGTGAAAGATGAGATATGGCGACACACGCTGGGTTCAGCCGCCATATTGTCATTGCGCTGCCGCGGTTAGCCGTGTTGCAGCATGGCGATCAGTTTTTTTGCCACCTCGGTCGGGCAAGGCTGGGCCGCCATTTCCGCCGCGACCTCCTGCGACGCCTCGCGAAGCGCGCGATTACCGAGGAAGGTATTGATCATGCTGCTCGTAAGCCCGCTCTTACCGGGAATAATGCCGCATCCGCGCTCGACCACGGCGCGGGCATTGACGGGTCTGTCGGCACCCTGGCCAAAGACTATCTGCGGAATGCCGGCATGCAGCGCCGTCAGGGTGTTGCCTGCGCCGCCATGGTGGATAAAACCGTCGGCGCCGTTAAGGAAAACGCCCATCGGAAGCCAGTCGACCAGACGGACATTCGGCGGCAGTGAACGTAAATCCGAGCGGGCGTTTGCCGGAAGATGCAGGATGATTTCGGCATCTACTTCGCCGGCAGAATCCATTACCCAGGAAATCAGATCCAGGCCATCCACCATCGGTTTGACGGTGCCGAGGCTGACCAGAAGACGCTTGCGATCAGGTGTACGTTCCCACCATTCTTCCCAGACGGCGCCGCCGTTATACGGGACGTATTGCATGGAGATAACCGGCTCTCCGTCATTTTGCAGTATGCTCATGCTGGGCGGTGTGACGTCTATCCACGCCAGATCTCTTGGTGGCGCGCTGACCCCATGGCGGCGGTAGGCGTCAGAAAGTGATTTCGTCACGCCTTTGATGTGCCAGGGCGTATGACCGAAGCCGACGGTTTGCATCACTACCGGAATGTCATACTTAGCGGCAATCAGTGGTCCAACGACCCCAAGGGGAGGGTAGACGATGAGATCTGGTCGCCACTGCCCGGCGAACGCGACCAGCGGGTCAGTCATCTCTTCGCTGAAGAATGAGAAGTTCCCCATTTTTGTTCCAATGTTATTTTCTTTTCGTAATGCCTCCTGACGGCGATAACCCGCTTCCGAATCGAAACCAGGCGCAGCGTCAAATACCACCAACCCAGCTTCTGCTGCTTTCTGTGCAAATTTTCCACCGCTTGCAATCAGCACTTCATGGCCATTAACACGAAACGCTTGCGCCAGGGACAGCACAGGGTATAGCAGTCCATACAGTGGTGGACCGACAAACAGAATACGCATGAGAAATCCTCTCTCTCCACGTCATAAATCGAACAAGTCGTTAATGAGAATGATAATAATTACCAATATCATTTAGAAAATGCAATAACTAATATGACACTTGATCATGTGATGATTTTTTGCGTAAAAATCGGGAAAGAGGAGAACGTTAAGCGGTGAAGTTTGGTTTCAGGCTTATTTACGCGCGTATGGTCGCGAAGGCAAAGCGTCAGGATTGGGGAACTGGATTCGCATACCAGACGCCCGTGGATTATTAATGATAACTTCGCAAATAACCTTTCAGACAATGAGGTAAACGTACCGACAGCAAGGTAACGGGAAACGTAGGGAGTAGTATTGATAACACGTTGCGGGGCAATTTAACGGTGTCCGGCGGCAGATCGTGTCTGTGTGGACTTTCCGTGCAGTGATGTGACGGACGCCTCTTCCTAAAGTAGTCAGTGCCATACTTTTAATGACTACATTAATCCTGGCGTTAAATCCTTTAATTTGGTGGACGTAAAGTGGACATAGACAACAAAAAGGGGCTACGTTTTCACGTTGCCCCTTGTTTTATTTGCTGGCGTCCTTGTAATTGGTGGGGGAGGTGGTTGAGTTTGTTGGGGATTTTTATTTTTTGCGCGAAGGCGCAAAAGAGTGGCGATGGTGTTGATATGGAAGGGGTTTTGTATATTTTTTGATTTTTAAGTTGATTATTGAGAGGCGGGGTTTTGCGTGTTGACTAACTGTCCTGAATGGCAGTTAAAGTGTTGTCGCTTCCTTTTAGTCCGTCTTGTGGCAAGGCCAAGAGAGGACGTTTCACAACTCTACTTAGATAGCTAAAATTAGGACACATTTATAGGTCAATAGTTTTTAGGTTGAGATAGATAAGATAGATAAGTTGTATCTTGTTAAATTATGATTTTCTTAAGGATTTGTTGAAGTCATATTGGTTACGGGGTATGCTACTTATAACGAGTTTAAGATTTTGGGGATCTAGAGGCGGCCCCCCGAAAGTTGATACCGCCTAGTTGGTAACTTCGTCGAATGACTGGGACTCCAACCGTGCCGGCTGAGAGGTCGGATCTACTATTTTCGTGTGTTGGGAAGGGCGTAAGTGAGCTTAACTTCTTGGGTGACAATATCCCTTGGTCCTTTTGACCTGTCGAAGAAAAACCAAATATTGAATTTACGTTCTGTTGGCCAAGTATCATGCATCAGTGAGTCCCATCCCAAGTAGGATGCAACATTGTTTGCGACGGCTAGCTTTGCCTCAGAAGTTGCTTTACCTTGATAAGCGCACATGACCGCACCTAGCAAAAAATCTGCTATCTGAATATGTTCTGACGCCTTTGAGTCTTTACTTACTACGCTTTTGATAATATCTTTGCGCCCAAACCTACGTGCCAAAGTGTGGTTGGTGATTACATGGAATTCCTCATCAGCTTTTTTGTAGCGGGATGGTAATGGATCTACTTCAACACGAAACTCACACTCTCTGTCGGGGTGGGCTTTGATGACATTGCCAATTTTAGTCTCTATTAGCTTGCCAAAATGCTTACGCATTGCAAGATCATAGTCGCCACCGTGGAAAGATTTTTCTACCTTCGACTTTTCCACGACTATGCAATGAAAAGCTAGCCAAGGGTGTTTGAAGAAGGTCTCGATTAAATCCTGATAGAATGCAGCGTTACGCTTGGAATGAGCTTTCTGCCATTTAATTTCATCGCTACAGTTATGTTTCTCACGAAGTTCGCGGACAATACGCGCAAAATCGCCACGCCTCTGGTATTTCATCCATAAGCTACCAAATCCATAAAATCGCTGACCATCTATCCCTGATTCATCGCAGGCGACATGCCAAATCAGCTTTCCAGGATCGTTCGATTCCATGTTTACCCTTCATGAATGGATATTAGACGTAAGGTTATGATTTAACCACATTCTTAACGGGTTGATAAGGATAAGATTTGATTTCCATTGAGGATGGAGCCGTGTTGAAAGTGCTGGTGGGGTTTTGGCTAGCCAGAAACGCAAATCCGCGCACGGGTTTGCATGAGCTCCCGTGGAGTGTTTCATCGTCCTAGCAAGTATTGATCCGGATCGCTACGATTGCTACAGGTGCATGAAATCCACCACATTAAGAGGGCTGACGTGGAAGGAATATGAAAAACAATCTTATCAACGGCTCGGAAATGTCTAGATTATCCGTGGCGATTCAGCCAGCAGGCTTTGCCTGAAGTCTAAATTTATTTGGCTCACTAGTTTGCATAGCGGGCAGCTATGCAAAGCTAGGAGTCTGTTGCTGTTGCGGCTGACTCTATCCTATTTAGGGCTTCAAAAATGAGTTCGTCTAACCGATAAAGGCAATGGCTATAAGGTAGTTCAGTTATTGGGTGAATCCAACCTTGTTGTCTAAGGTAATTGATGGCCGAATTCGTATCTGAGTAGCCCTTGTGGCCCCTTCGTAGCTCATAGACAAAATATTTATAGCGGGGGGCTATGAGGGGCCATGCCAGTATGAAATTTTCAATAAACTTTTCTTGGATTCTCTTGATTTCCTTGCTCTCAATCTCTTGTTTGCGGGCGAGTTCTTTTCTTAATTTCCTCCTTTCTATGAATTTTTCGAGCTTGAGATACATCCAAGCTACTAGTTCAAAGGTTAGAGTTTCCGCAATAAGTGAAAACAAAATCGTTAGAGCAAAATGCGCTGCATAGGAATACCCCGGCAAGTCTTGTTCAGTTAGAGGCGCAATGTCCTTAAGTATTGGGAGTATAAAGCGGATAGAAAGGACAATTGCTACAGAGAGGAATCCATACCTAACAGCCGTCTTTGTCGAAATGGGTAAAGCCAGAATTTTCCACAAACTTTCAGGTGTTGGCATTTTTTATCCCTATCTGGTCACCTGATCTTAGGTGGACGCTAAGTGGACACTGGACATTAAAAAGGGGCTACGTTTTCACGTAACCCCTTGTTTTATTTGGTGGGCTGGCGTCTCTGTGCTTTATTTTACAACGTTATGATTTTTATTGTTATTTTTGTATGATTATTTATTAAGGGTTCAATAAAGGGTCCTAAAAAAGGCGTTATCACAGATTTTACTTATTCCAGAGCTAAAATCTTAGATACTACTGACGTTGAGGAGTTGAACTCACGAAACATAGCCTTTCAGATCCAGAGGCTATTTCCCGTATGCAAGATCTTATCTCTAACTAAGTCTTCTCAAAGTGCTGAACAAGAATTATAAAGGGGGATAATGCGGAATTAAATCCTAAATAACTTAACTCACTGATATATAGCTATTTATTAAAAAATCTTACCTAGACCAGAAAAAGAGCACTTTTTGCAAAAGTCCTCCTAAGCCTATGCTGGCTTGCTTTCAAAACACCTTTCATAAATCTGACTAAAAAAACACCATCTCTTGATCAATTCGTGCTTTTTGATAGTTGATTGCCATAAGCGATCTGAAGATACTGCATCCATCAAAACGACAATGGAGAAATGTATGACAGAAAGAAAAAGATTTATCCGTCTGCCTGAAGTGCTGGAAAGAACCGGATTTTGTAAAGCTTGGATTTATCGATTGATCAGTCGTGGTCAATTCCCTGCACCTATAAAACTAGGTGATCGAGCAATAAGGTTCGTAGAAAGTGAAGTTGATGAGTGGATCGACCAAATGATATACACATCTCGTAATAAAGCAGCATGATAATATTTTTATAAATGAAGTGAGGAGGTTATAAATAATAAATATATAGACCTGTGTTTAAAAATAACGGTCCCTTTAATAATAATACATGAAAGTGTAGGGGGATATTTACTTAAAAAATCAATAAGGAAAAAAAAAGATGAAAAAAGAAAATAAACATGCAAGTCAAACTTCTGCGGATTTAGCTGCATTACTGGAATATTCTCGTTTTACGAAGAGAACTCTAACAAAGCCTTCCAGCGAAGTTTTTGATTTATTTACTGATAAATATTATATGGAAACAGTTTATGATGATATTATTAAAAAAACAAAGAAGAGTATTGATAAAAGCCAACATAAGTACATTGATTTTGAAAAGGTTAGAATAGATATAATGTGCATGCATACGCAGGTTATTATGATTTCCTATATGTAAAATAAAGTAGCTGGATTTTTTTTGTGGAGCGTTTAGGGCCACTTATGGATAATAAGGTCATATCAAACTAAAGGTCAGATGTATATCTGACCTTCAAATATTTATGAACCAAGAATGATTGTGTTAAATATTTTCATATTTCTATTGACTATTGAGATAGAAGATCTATAAAAAATAAAGATACAAAAAAAGCCAGATGATAAATCTGACTTTTTAAGGACTAAAAAAGTCAGCGAAAACTTTTTTAAGTCTTGTAATCAGTTAGAGGATTAACGTGATTACAAATATAATAAAGTATTAAATAATCTTTTCATATTTGTCAAATCTAAATCTGAGCTTTTTACAAGTCTTTTAAATAGCAGTTCCAGAATCTTTAATGTCCTCGAAAGCAATCAAATTTTAAACCTTTGTATCAGGTCTGCATATGTGGAGCAATTGAGCGCGAGTCGCTAATAAGAGATGTCCGTATGTTTTGTTGGTTGTAGGTATAGAAGGGGAAGCGACGTAATACCAACCCGAAGCGAAGTTCTAAACAGATAAGTGAAGTTGTATATGGAATAGCTATGAGAAAGCCCTACCTTTGTTGACAGCATAAATAGGGGATAACAATACATTAATCTGCATGAACGAATCTGGGGGTGTCGTAGGGTGTCCTACATTGGAAACGATGTAGAGCTTTAAGCCAGATCAACTTGGGTGAAGTCATATTTTTCATCTTGGTTTTCGCCAATCTTGATAGATTTTCAACAAAATAAGTTGAAAATTTCAGGAGGCGAAGCCTTGGGTGAAGTCCCATTTTCGGGGGCGAACACAAGGCAGTATATAGCTCTCAGTAAAGCTAAGTTTATTTATAGTAAAGGTGCCTTGTTTTATACGGCACTAATAAAATATAAAGCAGAGCTAGATCAAAAAAACTATAAAACGAGGGCTAATAAAGTAAAAAGGAAAATATATCTAAATAATATAAAAAAAGTCTCGTTCCAGATATCCCACCATAGAACTTTTCCCGCTGTTGTCCGTTCAAGATCCAAATCCTTAACAGAAATAGATCGGTATAAAAGATCAATGTGTTAATATTGATAGGTTTTAACAATCAAAAGGCACTAAATCGATCGTTATTAATTGATTTAAACGATCGGTTATTTGTTTTTGATAGTTTTTATCTATCATTGCTTATTTTTTCGATCGGTACAAACGATATGACTAGACATGAAAATAATTGAATCCTAAGGCGTTTACAGGTCAATCGTAGATCTGTGCTATTGGTGAAGGAAAAGGTATGCGGAAATTTATGTTAGTGGCAGGTCTTGCCGTCCTGCTAGCAGGGTGTGGCGATGATGGCATCTATGGCAACTATGTTAATCAACAGTTCGGCGTCAGGCTTGATATTCAGAAAGATGTGATCAAGTTTCGCGATGGTGTTTTTACCGTTAAAAGCTGGGATGAAAGCAAGAAACCCATCTATATCGCCAAAACGCAAAACAAAAATCTCGGATCTTGGACTTTTAAAATCGAAAAAGTCAAAGATGGAGTTGTTTACCAAGGTGCGGTTTTTAAGAAAGATTAGAGGAGTAGGAAATGGAAAATAATACCATTCAATGCCCATACTGTCTAAAAGAAAGTCAGAAAGGTGTTCACGTATGCACTGGATGTCAAGCAACGGTATTATACGGTGCTCCGCCGGGTTGGTGTGTATTTTTAATAGTATTCAGCACCTTAATATTATCAGTTTTGATCGGTATGAGTTCAGGAATAATGGCTGGTAATATTAGTTTATTTGTCATTGCGATTGTTGGGTTTATTATTAGCAAGTTGGCTTTTTCTGACAGGATTTCTTTCAGAAGGAGAATGTAAAATACGTCTTCCAAGGTGATGGCTCGAAGTGTCGAACCATCACCCATATAAATTTTATTTCCTCCTCTATATCATCAAGCACTAAATCGGAACCCACAAGTGGGACCCCACGATTTAGCCCTTGACGATTCCCCCCCCCCAAAGTTGTCATAAAGACAATATATTATTTACCCTATTTTTATTTGCATTTTATTTATCGTGCAGTGTATTTATTTATGTAGCCGCTATTGACTAGTTTTTTAGAATGGTTATTTATTTAAATATAAGTTGAGTTCAGCTTTTATTTTTTAGCTTTCGGAAACTGAGGCAAGGTGTAATAGCGTATCCGCTATTTACCCAATCCTTCGGATTGCCCTATCTCGCTTTGCTCGTAGGGTTGAAAAAGATCTACCCTTCCGCCTGTTCCCCTTATCAAATGGGAGGCGGTAAATCAAACCCCAAAGATTTACTTTGGATATTATAAATAATATTAGGAGTTATACATATGTCGCACGATTTTAGTATTGAAAGAAAAAAAGATAAAAAAGTAGCTTTCTTTTTTGGTTATGCTGACGCTGTTTTTTATAAAAGTTTTCATTGTGAAGAGTATAATAATCATTTTTCAGGTAGCAATGAAGGTAAAACAATAAGTAAAAAAGGAGCAGAAAGCGCATTAAATAAAATAATAAATAGCGAAGAAATAAAAAACTATCCAGATCCTGAACGTATCAATGACATTAAAGATTTTTATAACAATGTTGTTTTAAAATCAAAAGAAGAAGATAAGTTTTATATTCATTTTAGTTGAGGAGATTAATATATGATTATAGCAATAGCAATGATGCTTCTTTGTATTCTTTTAGGTGCGTTTATGATCCGGAGTTGTATGGGTAAAACAAACACATCATGCGAAGCAAAGCAAGCAATATCAGATGTAAGAAAAATAATAGATAAAAAAGAGCTTATAAAATACAAAAAGAGGCATCAATAATGATTATGGAATATGAAATAAAACTTAATATATTAGCGCGTTTTTTCTATTATATTGAACAAGCTAAAGATATACCTTTTGATTACTCTAGCTATGAGGAACAAAGCTTATGTTATTTTGTTGCCAATAGATACATTAACGAAAATAAAGCTGACGGCTTATACAAGCATTGATAGATACTAATGATGATGATTATATAAAAGCTATAAGTGATTATGTTCAGTATACAGCTTTTAATGAAGTGAGAAAGAAATATGAAGACAGATAGAAAGAGAGGACGTATAGAATTAAATCACGAAGAACGCAGAGATATATCTATACAGTTTAGAGTAAACAAAGCAGAGTTTGGCTATTTAAAAGAGCTTGTTGAAGCATCCGGCCTTGAAAGGGGCCATTACATCCGAAAAGAGATTTTAAACGCTGAACCCATCATTAAGAGAAAGATGCCAGAAGTTAATCAAAAAACATACTTACAGATGTCAGCTCTTGGTAATAACATAAATCAGGCCGTTAAAAAGTTAAATGGTAATGAACATTTTAATAAAAATGATGTTGATAAGATAATGTTTAATATAAAGCAGGTTGGCAGAAGATTGACAGAAATTAATAAAGATCTGGGGTATATATGAAAGGGAATGTGGCTAAAACAGGGAGATCATTTAAAAATAGAGTTGAGTATATATTAAAAGACGATCACAGTTTTATTTGTAGCAATATGTCAGCAGATAAAAATAATGTTAGTGATTTAACTGATGAGTTCAAAGCTGTAAGCAGCTTTAGACACGATATAAAAAAACCAGTGTTTCATGCATTTATATCTCTTCCCAAGAATGAACATTTAACAGATCAGGAATGGGAAGAAATAGCAAAAGACTATTTGAAAGAAATGAATATCGATATAGAAAAACATCAATATATTTGTGTGCGTCATAAAGATACTGATAAAGACCATATCCATATAGTAGCGAATCGTGTCGGCCTTGATGGTTCTGTATGGCACGGTCAGCACTCAGCATTTAATACAATAGCAGCTTGTGAACGTTTAGAAGTAAAGCACGGCTTAACCATTACACAGGGGCTTAAAGGTCAAAAATCAGACGTATCAGCACCAACCAAGAACGAGATCGAGCAAGCTCTCCGTATAGGTGAAAAACCAGCTCGAATCGTGCTACAGAACGCACTACAAGCGGCTTTAGTCGGTAAGCCTGATTTGTCCACGTTCGTAGAACGTCTGCAGGCTGTAGGCATCGAGCCAGCCTTCAACATTGCTTCTACTGGCACCGTCTCTGGGGTGTCATTTGGTATCAAAAATAATGAAAAAAATATTTATTTTAAAGGCTCTCAGTTAGGCAAAAAATTTAGTTGGAACACTATAAAAAATAAGGTGAAATATGACAAAAATAGAGATGATGAACTCGTTAGAAGATTCTCAGCAAGAAAAACAGATGACGAAAATAGTATTAGACGATCACTTATTGAATCAGATTTCAATGACAGTAGAGCCGTTGACGGAATCGATGATGATATTATCCGAATCAGTCAGCACAGCATTAAATCAGACACAACAGACACTTTTCAGAGTGAACAACTCATTAGAAGCAACAACAACAGCTTTAAACTCAGCCAAAAATATAATAGACCAACAAACAAAAATATTGGAAGAGCAACACATAAAGCTGCACAAATACTCAACAGAGTTAAAAAACAATACAATAAAGAACCAATCAAAACTTATAATCAAAATGGCTTCAATATTCGGCGTGGTAAATCTGATAGCGGTTCTATTGGTAGGATACTTGATCATGCGGAAACAGCCAACGCAGCCACAAATAAATTTAGACTCAAGAGCGGTAGCCGTTTCAATAGTAGAGCAACTAAGATCGAAGAGATAAGAGAAATGGTAGGTATAAAAAAAGCTATTGTTCAGCCAAAGAATAATGAAAAAGTTCTTAAAGGAGAAATAAAGAAAAAACCAGCATACATAGTTGGCTATGAAAATAGATTTAAATCTAAATTAAATAAAAAGATTAAAAATGATCTTGCTGAAAAACAAGCTCCGCTAGAAAGAATAGAAGAAAACCTTCCATCAAAAATACGTTTCAAGCGGTAATAGAGGAGGGGGGGGGGGCCTCCTTTTACAACCAGTTATTTTATATACCAATACAGTGTCGTGATATATTTTAATATGCGTATATCTTCTATGAAGATAAGCTGCTTTTTTCTTGGCTTTTAATCTTTTCCCAACGAGCTAAATCCATATCCCAAATAGACAAGTATTCATCAATGTAAAGATCAATAGTGTTTTGGGTTAGATTATCATCCTTTCCCATTAGGCGTAATTTATTTTGTATTTGATATAATTTTAGCAAAGTCCATTTTTGTCGTGCCCATTGTTCTTGATAGGAAAAATGGGATTCAAGGCCAACGGTTAAAGTCAAAAGTGCGCTTGTTATTAGTGAGAGAGTAGAAAGATTTATATGACCGTTGCTTATACCAACCAAGACAGTTGTAAGAGCTGCGAAAGACAAGCTCAGTAGTTTAAGAGCATTCGCTTTTCTTTTGGTAGTTTTTACTTTTTCTTTCATTTTCAATATTTTTTCATCAACTTCATTCAACAAAGCAGTTAAATTTTTATTCATCATTTACCCATAATTAACATGATTTCATTCAAATCATTTTCAGAAAATGGCCATTTATTTCTAAATATCTGTGGTTTTTTATCAACCATAAATAAGCAAAAAATAATGGCAGCACTTTGTTTTATATAGCTTCCTGTTATACAGTCAGAATTGATTTTTTCAGAAAAATATTCTTTATAATCTTGATTGATATCAAAATATGCTTGATATGTTTTGAATAGTGGGTCAGTTAAAGTATCGAAATAAACATTTAAAATATGATAAAGAATTTTATCTTTTGCCTTTTTATTGTAATTTTCATTGATCTGGCAATTCATAGAGATAGAGTGGCTAGCCCATTTTTCTATTTTAGCATTGCTTTTATTGAGTTCATTTTTTGCTAAGAGAAATAACTCATCAGTGGACTCCATTAGCGCTATAGTTCTTGCCATTCTCCGTTTAATATCAGATGATGGCTTGGCTTTACATTTATATACTGAATCATGTGATACTTCAGCATATGCGTGCTGAAGAAGCGTTCTCACTTGGATTTCGCATGGAGTGCCGACTGGTATTAACGTGTTTTCATCTATTGATATAGGTTCTAAATTTTTAACCACATAATGAACAGATTGATAATCGAACAGATATGGTTTATCTTCTTTTTCTTTTATAAAATCTCGGTCATCAGAGTATTCCCATATTGGGCAATCTTCGATTATATCTTTTATTATTGGGATGTCATCTGTCAGAAGAACAACAAATCTTACACCAACTTTATCTGTTATATCTTTGTAAGGGTTATCATAATTTTTTGATCTGTAAAACGCTTTCTCTATAAGTGATGATATATCTTTTAATCTATATGATGGAGTGATTTTTAAAATAGACTCCATATCTTTTTCTGCTAAACAATCGCAGATGTGCTGAAGGACGAGTTCACCCCAAGAGGAATAAATAATCTTCTCTCGGTCAAAAATTTCGATAAACTCGTCTACCTCATTCATACCTTAGTTTCCTATTAAATAACCATTAATTTTCACTATGGTGAACTCATCATTACGCTCGATTATTTTACAAGGACTATCACCATTTATTGAAGGGTAAATTATTTTGACTTCATTGCTAAATTTAAATGTTGAACTTTTTATTTTATTTTTAATCAAAGAATCATCTTTTTTAAATGATGAGATTACCGGGTCTTTTTCTTCACAAAAAGAAATATAATCATCGCGTTTATCAACAGCCATGTATTTCTCTGAAAAATCATTTGTTCCAATAATCTCTGATTGTTCTGTTTTAAGGTATATTCTTAGTGCGCTTGAAAGATCGATTCTTTCTTCAATTGATTCACTATTTTCATTAATATAATTTTCTGTAATTTCATAAAAACTTCTGGTTAATCGGCTAGAATCTGCTGAAATAGAAAGGCCTAAAAACCCTTTGTAAAAATAAGCCGCAGCACCTGAATCGTCTTTTGATGTAAGATTATTATCGAATAAGTAAACTTCATACGAATTTTTATTTATCGTAGGTAATCGAGTTATTTCAGAAAAGAAAGCGACTTTATAAAGTTTTTGTTCAGGTGTTAAGATTAAGTTATTTAAATAGTCGATTGTGGCAACATTATCTTTTAACGTAGAAGTGAACCCTTCATGCAGTTCAGCTTTGATTATTGCGACAGCTCTTGTTTTTTTTGTAATCCCGTATGAGCACCTGACTACGACGAGAACACCTTCAGGATGCTTTTTGCTGGTTTGTGCCTTACCTAACTTGTCGGCTATATCTTTGCTTTTCGATACAAAAACTTCCTCGCCAGCATTGTGCAAGGCATGAATTTTATCAAGTGGCTCATCTTCAACGATGTCCGTCTCAATACATTTTGAACCCCTAGACAAAACTTTGGTCAGTCGTTGCTCAAGTGTCAGTTTTGCCTTTCCTGACAAAGGGATAATGTTATTTGAATGTTCAACAGCAAAATGGGACTGCTGACCGGGTAGATAGATCCTATGGATGATCAAATCGGTTATGTTTAGGTTTATTAAATTCAGTGGACTTTTTATCACTGTTTTATCCTTATCAATCACATGGTTAGCTGTAGGGAGAAACACTCGCGCTTACATAATACCATATTCAATCAATAACATAGGAATGCTCCCGAAATCATAACCGTTTTTCGAAAGGTGCTGGCCCATAGAACAAATCATTGTGATACAGTATACAAAAGTAACTGTTTATTTATACAGTGTTATGGGTGCGGAGGCAATAACAACCAAGCTTCTTAGCTTTTTTCGGATGTTATGCTCAGTGCGACAGATCTGTTTTGAACTGCTAGAAGATGTCCCTCTTTCACGCAGCAATTGCCTTATATTTCTGCGCCTGAACGTAATCTCCCCACCACTGCATCAGCTCTGTTCTTTCAGCAAGATACTCAGCACGATTGTAAGCGGCTATGATTTCATTGTTCTTAGTATGAGCTAAGGCTGATTCAAGCACCTCGGTCCTGAATTTACCACTTTCTTCAGCGGCCGTTCTTGCTATAGAGCGCATTCCGTGAGCAACCAGTTCACCACCGAATCCCATACGGATAATTGCAGCATTGGCTGTTTGTTCATGCATGTGGTTAAGGGGGGCCTAAATACTTGGGAAAACCCACTCTCTATGACCACTGATCGGTTTAATTGACTCAAGGATGCGCATAGCTTCTTTGCTCAGCGGAATCTTGTGAGGGCGCTTCATCTTCATAAACTCACCGGGGATATTCCAGAACCGATTTTCTTCGTCTATATCACTCCAACGAGCACGGACAGCTTCTCCCGGACGAACCCACGTAAGGAGCTGCCACTCAATTAGAAGACGTGTTTCGAGCCGTATGGAAGCGTTAGATATGGCGAGCATGAACCGGGGGAGTTCATTCGGTGGTAAAGCAGGCATGTTTTGCTTCTTGGGCTTACTGAATCGCTGACCGAGGTTATCAGCAGGATTAAACTCAATAAGTTCTTCTGTCGCAGCCCAACGGAAAATTTCATTTAGACGTGAAATGATACGGCGTAGGGTTTCCAATACGCCTCGTTGTTCTATGGGGTCAAGGTGTTGTTTTAAGAGCTTGGGACGGATCTCTTTGATAGGAACGTTGCCTAAACCGGGGAAAATATTTCGTTCAAGGCTTCGCCAGATGTCTTCTGCGTGGTCTGGAGAGATACCAGAGGTCTTAACCTTTTCATCTAACCATTTTCTAGCAACCGCTTGTAGCGTGTGCTCAGTGGCATCCTTAAGGGCATTGGCTTTATCGTTGTTGTGAATCTGCGGATCGATACCATTTGCAAGCAACGACAAGTATTCATCACGTAAAGCTCGAGCTTTGGCAAGTGTGAGATGAGGATAGGTTCCTAAGCTCATCTTTGTTCGCTTCTTACTTACTGGCACTGCATACCTGAAATACCAATTTTTCTTACCACCCTTTGATAGGGGAGCGATTCGTAGTATCAGGCCATCACCGTCAAAAAGGTTGATTTCCTTTTCTGCTGGCTTGGTATTTTTGATTTCAGTGTCAGTGAGTTTCTTAGCGATTTTTGCCATTTTTAGGACCCTCGATTTTGGGACCCTTTGCGTTGGGTCCCAAAAAGGGTGCCATAAGGAGTAGCTTCTAGCAAATTTCAGTAGACTTCTGTAGACGTAAAAAAGCCCGCAAGGCTGGTTCCATGCGGGCTTAGTAGACTTCAGTATACTTCAAACAACTAAAAAGTGGTGGAGCTGGCGGGAGTTGAACCCGCGTCCGAAATTCCTACATCCTCGGTACTACATGCTTAGTCAGTCTTTACATTCGCCTGGCACCTGCGGACGGACACGCCACTACCAGACTAGCCTGATTCGTTTTAACGCTTCAACCCCAGGCAGGGCATCCACGCGATCTCTTTTGGGTTTGACCTCTCTTGATCCCCGTCCTAAGAGCGGAGGCTAGGGAGAGAGGGCTCTAAGCAGGTTATTAAGCTGCTAAAGCGTAGTTTTCGTCGTTTGCGACTATTTTTTTGCGGCTTTTTACGAGGCCAACCGCCCCTCGGCATGCACCTTGGGTTTCGCAAATCCCGTCGAATCCAGAATCAGCCCCAATGTGTAAGGTAAGTATAACAGACTTGTGACACGCGTGACCAGCCCCCGTATCTTCTTATCTTCAACGATTTACCGCTCGCGCAGCGCTTCTTTCGCGCGATTAAACGGTTTGATTAAATAGTCGACAATGGTTTTTTCACCGGTTTTGAT
This sequence comes from Salmonella sp. NW1250, assembly GCF_051812965.1. Taxonomy (NCBI): domain Bacteria; kingdom Pseudomonadati; phylum Pseudomonadota; class Gammaproteobacteria; order Enterobacterales; family Enterobacteriaceae; genus Salmonella; species Salmonella sp. NW1250. The sequence goes on from NZ_JAMNDD010000002.1 coordinate 437,517, forward strand.
ATCCACCGTGGCGATCATGCCTGGAACAATCGAAAAACGGCGTCCTGATTTATTTTGTAGATAGTCCTGGTGGGTGCGGATAAACACGCGATAGTAGAAAATTTCCGGTTTCACTTTATCCTGAATGGTGTCCGGTGAAATGGTCTCCACCACGCCGTCAAGCCCGCCGTAAATGGCGTAATCGTAAGCAGTAATTTTAACCAATGCGCGTTGGCCGGGATGAATAAAGGCGATATCACGCGGCGAAAGGCGGGTTTCAATCAGCAGACGATCGTCTACCGGCACTATCTCCATCATCTCGCCGTTAGGCGGGATCACGCCGCCAATCGTCGTGACCTGGATATTTTTAACAATGCCGCGTACCGGCGAACGCACGGTGAGGCGGGTGACGGAATCCTCGCGTCCTTTTAAAATGGCGGAGAGCATATCGACCTCAGCGTTCGCTTTCGATAACGCTTCGCGTGCCTGCACATAATATTGTGAGCGCAGATCGGTAATTTTTAAGCCTAAATCGCTTTTTTGTCGTTGCAGGCGTAGCACTTCAACATGACTGGCCGCGCCGCTTTTCTCCAGCCGCTGGGTAATGGTCAGCTCTTTATTAACCGACGCCAGCGCATCCCGTAGCTCGGCTTCGGTATCGGCCAGCTGCGCGCGGCGGCTTTTATAGAGACGCGTCTCTGCGGCAATCAGATCCGGCCAGCCGTTCAGCTCAGCGGGGAAGGCGAGAGGTAAGTCGCTGACTTCCGCAGTTAACCGTGCGCTGGAGGCGAGTGAAGCGCGATATTTTGCCGCACTTTCACCCACACTGGACGCCAGACGCGTCGGATCAAGCCGGGCGACAATCTGGTTAGCCTGAACTCTGTCGCCTTCCCGCACCGTCAACTGCGCCAGAATGCCGCCATCCAGCGACTGCAGAACCTGTTCGCGTGAACTGGGGATCACTTTCCCGTTGCCGGTGGAAACCTCATCCAGCCGGCCAAACCACGCCCAGATGCCGAGAATGAGAAATAACAGTGAGCAGATCAGAACAATACGACCCGCGCCGGAAAACGCCCGTTCACGCTGAATATCGGGATCGTCCATCGCGGCATCATGCTGATTGATTTTCATTTTTCCACTCCCGACGGTGACTTTGCATCCGATCCGCGTTAAGCGCCTGCGCTTTTGGCGCATCCATCACCAGTTGTCCTTCTTTCAGGACAATGACACGCTCAACCAGCTCCAGTATTGGTACCCGGTGCGTCGCGACGACCAGGGTACGGTTGCCAAGCCACTGATGTAACCGCTGAATAAACTCTCGCTCCGTATGCTCGTCCAGCGAGGCGCTGGGTTCGTCAAGTAGCACAATATTGGGGGAGCGCAGCAGCATTCTCGCCAGCAACAGGGACTGACGCTGCCCACCGGACAGGCCGTTACCACCCTCCATAATGGGATGATCCAACCCTTTTGCCAGCCGCCTGACGAAGACGGCGCCGCCGCTGACTTCGAGCGCGTCAAAAATCTGTTCATCGTTGGCGTGCGGCGCGCCGAGCGTCAGGTTCTCTCGTAGGGTGCCGAAGAAAAGCCGCGCGTTCTGGCTAAGAAAGCCGATGTTGCGGCGTAAATCCGCCATATCGATGTGCGACAAGCTGAGATTATCAAGCCGGGCATCTCCCTGAATCATCTCCAGGCCGCCCGCCATCGCCTGTAAAAGTGTGGATTTACCCGCGCCGTTACGCCCCAGTATCGCAATCCGCTCGCCTGGCATGATCTCCAGACGCACGAGGCGCAGCGGTATGCGTTGATCGTCGTTATGGTAACGAAACTGAGCGTTTTCAAAGAGGTAATGCCCGTGGAGGATGTCGCGGTGTATCAGGCTATCGTCATGCTGTGTCTCGGTGGGCAGTTGCATAATGTTGTCGAGACCCATCTTCGCCGCTTTCACCTGCTGCCAGCGCGCCAGCACGCCGCACAGGTTAGCCATTGGCGCGATCATCCGCGAGCCGAGCATCGACGCGGCGACCACGGCGCCGGTAGTCATACTGCCTTCAATAACCATCGGCGCGCCGAACATAATCACTGCGGCATACACCAGACTTTGTACCGACATCCCCCAACTGATAAGCCCTTGCGTGAGTTTGCGGGTGCGTAGACCCGACTCGCCGGTAATACGGATATAGCTATTCCATTGCTGAAGAAAGCGGTTCTCCGCCTGCATCAGTTTAATATCTTCCAGCCCCTGAACGCTTTCGACCAAGACTGCATTGCGTAGCGTCGCTTCGTGGGCGGCCTGGTTGGCGAGGACAGCCAGTTTTTTTTGCAGTGCCACGCCCGGCAGGATCATCAGCAGAGCCGCCACGGGCGCTATCCATGCCAGCGGTGGGGCAATAATCGACAGGACTATCATAAACAGGAAAAAGAAAGGCAGATCGACAATGGTCGCCAGCGTTGAAGAGGTAATCATCTCGCGGATCTGCTCCAGTTCACGTAACTGCGAGATAAAACTGCCGGTGGAACGGGGAATAGCGCTGTTGCGCAGCCTTAACGCATGACCGAATACCCGATCGGAAATGCGCATATCGGCGCGTTTACCGAGCACGTCCATAATGTGCGTACGCGCTTCACGCAGCAGAAAACCGAACAGCACCGCTACCAGCACGCCGAAGGAGAGAACGTACAGGGTAGGATATGACTGAGCGGGGATCACCCGATCGTAAACCTGCATAGAGAACACAATCCCGGCCAGCGACAGCACGTTAATCAGAAAGGCGGCGACCATTACCGGTAAATAAGGGCGAATATCCTGCAGAACCAGCTCGCGCATCCAGTCGGGTTTAAAGCGGGAGATATAGCGATCGACGCGGCTATCCTTGAGCGCCGATAGCGGGCGTAGCGCGGCAACATAGAGGATCTCCGGCAATAACTCGCTGAGCGTCAGGCGGTTACGCTGACCCTCTTCTTCAATCACAAAAACGTCTACCGCATCTTCGTCATTAACATGTTCGATGACCAATAACTGCCCGTCCCGGAGCTCGACAACCAACGGCAATCGCCACTGACTAAATGCCGTTTTGTCTATGTCCGGCGCATGAAAGGATAAACCCGCCTGCCGCGCGAGCTGCGTTAAGGCGGTCGTTCTGCTTTTACCCCTAAACCACGGGGCGTTGGCCTGAATTGAACCGGGAGAGCAGGCAACGCGATAATGACCGGCGACATGGCTGATGGCCTGCGCCCATTGGCTTAGCGCGCGCTCACTGAGTACCTCTTCTACATCGGGGGCGGCGCGGGTCATGGCTGGATCTCCACGGATTGAATGCTGCGATGATTTAACGCGAACGCCTGACGAAGCGCGCCGGTGTTATACAGACAGTTCAGTTGCAACTGATGCAACTGGCTTTTCGTTTGCAGTTCGGCAAAACGCGCCTGGTAAACTTCCTGCTCCGCATTAAGCACGTCGAGCAGCGGGCGGGAACCGAGGTCAAGGTATTGCTGCTGATACAGTTCGCGCGTGCGTTCGCTAAGCTGCTGTTGCCGACGAAGGATTTGTAACGCGCTGGCAAGACTCATTGCCTGGCTGCGCGCCTCCATCAGTTTCTGGCGGACATCAAGCCGGGTGCGCTGAATGGTCGACTGAGCCGCGTCTACCGCATGGCTGGCGGCGTTGCGTCGGGCGGTCAGCCCTCCGCCCTGGTAAAGCGGCATCTCAACTTTCACCCAGGTGGAATACTGGGTTTTATCCAGCACTTCATGACTGGGATATTTATCATTAAGATAATGTTGTACAGAAGGTTCGAGCGAAATCGTCGGCGTCATTTGCGCGCTGGCATAGTCCAGATTCGCCCGCGCAACGTTGGCCTGCGCCCAGGCGGCCAGTACTGCGGGCACCAGTCGATCGTCGGGAGTCGCCGTCTCACAGCTGCGAGCAAATTTCGCCGGGAAGTCATTATTGATGCCGTTAAGCGAATTCCAGCCCAGCCAGCTCATCAGTGAGGCTTTCGCACTATCGAGATTGGCCTGATACTGCGCCAGTTGCGAGCGGGCGGATTCGATTCTGGCTTCGGTTTGCACCACGTCAGAGAGCGACGTAGCGCCTTCATCGCTGCGCTGCCGGATAAGTTTACCGATGCCGTCCAGCGCGACGAGCTGTTCTTCCGCCGCGTCTACCATTTGCTGCCAGCTCTGCGTTTGTACAATGGCGTTGGCGGTTTCGTGCGCGACGGTATCAATACTGAGCAACACATTGGCCTGTTGCTGCGCTGCGCCTGCGGTTTCGGCGCGAACCTGGCTTGCCACTTTGCCGAAGTCATAAAGCATTTGCGATACCGACAGCACCAGCGAGGGGCTATACCCGTGATCGGTGTAGGTATTGCTGTACCCATTGTTCACGCCAGCGCTGACTTGCGGATAATATTTCGATTTGGCGACCTCTATTTGTTCATTCTGTGCGAGCAGTTTGCCGACGGCTTCGCGAATAGAAGGATGCCAGTTAACGGCGCGATTGACCGCGTCATTGAGCGTCAGGTTGCCCGGCGCGGCGGCGCTGAGCGGCAACTCAGCGGCGGAGCCATCCAGCGAAGGAAGCATCTGGTCCGTTGCTAATCCTTCGGATGTAATCATTGGCGGCGCTTCTGCGCCCCGGGGCTGGTGATGAAACAAAGCAAATGCCAGTACGATGGCGACAGGCGCGACTCTTCCCATAGTTTATCCCTTTTAAATATCACCGCTTGTTGCCCCGAACGTCGTGGCGTTCGGGGCTTTTTTATCAACCACCGGTTATCAGGTGGTTGTTCTGCAACAGATCATTTAGCGTGAGCTGCACATTCTCCAGAGTGACAAGGTCGGTTGATTTAAACGCGCTGCCGGCGCCGTCGCGATCGACGGATATCACCGTATTGGCGCCGCTGGTATGAACCTGAACAAAGTTACCCAGCGTCGCCGCCTGGTGATCCCATCCCGTCAGCAGTTCGTGGATATCGATCTTGTCGCCCTGCGCGGTAGAGAAGTTTTGCCAGCGATCGGCGCCGTTGCCGCCGGTCGCGTCCGCGCCGTTTAACAGGTGGTAAATCAGCGTATCGCCATAGGCGGAGCCGATGAGAACATCGTTTTGGTTGGTACTGACGATTTGCGGCGCCATATCAATGGTCAATGTGGCGCTATCCGTATGACCCATCTTGTCATCCAGTTGATAGGTAAAGACCTCTTTACTGGTGATGGACGACATCGCGACGCCATTATTCAGGGTGTAGGTGTAAGCGCCATCGAGGTTAATTTGCAATGTGCCGTAATGTCCCTGAATCGTGGCGCTGGTGGTATTCGCCGCGGCGTCCAGCGTGGCGGCGCTGCCGTTATACCCGCTAATGCTCAGGCGGGTATTCACCGTATTAAGCTGATCCATCGCCCCCGCCGCGTCGCTGCCGTCAAAAATATTGCCGAGAACGGTATGCGTTCCGGACGTTTCAAAATTATCCAGATCGACAGTGGTGCCGATGACGCGTGGCGTGATCGTCGCCGCCCCGGCCAGGGTATTGGTGCCGGTAAAGTTAAGCGTGTACGTTCCGGCATCCAGCTCCAGGCCGCTCAGGTTGACGGTCACCGTCGCGCTGCCCAGCGTGATATTCGCCACCGGAACGGTTCCGTTGCGTATGACGGTCCCGTTCTCCTGAATGGCCCAGCTAATATTCAGATTGCCCAACGTAATGAGCGTGGAGACATCAAAGACCAGTGACGCGCCTTTAAGTACGGTGCCCGTTGCAACGTCAAAGGTGCCGCTCCCGCTGCCCGATTTGCCGAGTAGCCCCCAACTGGCGCTGCCGACGCTGGAGTCCAGCCAGGCAGCGGTATCCTGAAGCGTGGCGACGCTAAGGGTATCGCTGACATCATTAATCGCATCCAGCGCCCTGGCGGTTGGCGTGATATTGAGCGAGGCCGTATCGGTATCGCCGTTTGGCGCTTTGACCGTATAGATAAAGCTGTCCGGCGTTTTAATGCTGTCGGCGCCGACGCCGTTCTTCAGCGTGTAGGTATAGTTGCCTCTTGCGTCAATGATGAGCGAGCCATACAGCCCGTTTACCTCCGTCGTGCCGGTCGTCGCAATCGCCACGCCGTTTACTTCAGTGAGGAGGGCGTCCGTAGGGGCGACATCATTGGTCAGTACGTTGCCGGTGGTGTTGGCGGTGATACTGTCAACGGCATAGGTGTGGTCCTGGGAAATCGCCAGCGTATAGCCAGTGAGGACGCTAATGCCGCTGGCGGTATTCAGCACGAACAGGTATTCGCCGCCAGGCAACGTCAGGGTCAGCGGCTGAGACTGTCCGGCTAACAGCAGGGTGTTAATCCAGCCCTTTTGCACCCGGAACTGCTCATATTGCTGAATGGCATCGTTGAAGCGATAAACGTACAGATCGAACGTGGAAACCAGTGAGACGCCGCCGACGGTTCCCTGTAACGTCATGGTTCGCGTAGCGCCTTCTTCAACGTTAAAGATGATCGGATTAGTCATATCATCAAGCAGATTCGCGTTCAGTACATTACCAAGTCCGACGCTTAATACCGTGACGCCGCTTTGTGTCGAGGGACCGTTGTTGACGTAGCTAACGTGAGTATCAAAGACCAGCGAGGCGTTATTGTCTGTCGCTATCACGCTGCCCGGTACCGGCGCGGGACCCAGATTGATAACCAGTTGCGCGGCGCTGCTACCGACGCCATTCTGGGTGATGGTGTAGGTGAAGCTCTCTTTATGTCCGTATCCTGCCGTGGGCTTAGTCAGCGTGTAGGTGTAACTGCCATCCTGATTAATGTGCAGCGTGCCGTATTGCCCCAGGATATCCACGCCGCCCGCGCCGACCGGCGTACTGACGCCGTTGGCGTTGGTGATGGCGGTGACCGTGGTGCCCGTCGGCGCGGTATCATCAGCCATGACGTTGCCGGTACTGATGGTTGGCCCGCTAATAATACCTGCGCTGGTCTGGTGTACATCGACATCCAGGCTGGTATATGACCCGGTAGCGAGCAGACTGGTGTTATAAGTGAGTACCCGGTACTGGCCTTCGCCCAGGCCGCTCAGGTTCAGGGTAACGCCGCTCCCGGTCAGGGTAAGCAAATTCGCGAAGTCGCCAACGGCGGTGTTGACGATCGTCGTCCAGGCGCCGAGGCTGGTGTCGTAGCGCTGTACCACAATCTCCTGAGTACTGAGCAGCGAAAGCACGATTCCCGTTGCGGCGGCATCGATGGTGACGTCGCCCGTACCACCTTCAGCAATGGTGAACTCAACCTGAGCGGTATCGTTACCCAAAACCGAGGCGACATTGCCAAGCGCGCCAACCAGCAGCAGGCCGTAATCCGAATAGCTTTGCGTGCTGGTGACGGCGGTCGAGGTCAGATCAAGACTGGTGATGTTATCCCTTGCCGCCAGCGGCAGAACCGGCGCGGTAATGCCTAACGCGCCGGAGGCATTACCCGCAGCGTCAGTGGCCGTCACGTTAATGAGCTGACCTTCAATTTGTTTGGTCGGCAAGGTGAGAGACCATGCGCCGTTGCTGCCGGCGGTGGTGGTGAGCGTCACGCCGCCCGCCAGCGTGACGGTTACGGTGCTGTTTGCCTCTGCCAGCCCGGAAAGTGAACCGCCGTCGGCGCTGAGCGTACCTGACGGCGTACCGGGCGCCAGCGTATCGACAATCACCGTCGCGGCGCTGGAGACGCTGCCTGTTCCGTTGGCGTTAGTCGCGGTGGCGGTGAAGGCGTGGCTGCCTTCGGTCAAATTACCTGTCGGGGTAAAGCCCCAGTTTCCGCTGGCGTTCGCCGTGGTGGTGCCGAGCAGCGCCCCGTTGTTATAAATGCTCACCGTGGCGCCCGCCTGAGCGGTACCATTCAATGTAGGTTGTGCGTCATTAGTGACCTGGCCGTTGGCGATAGCGCCGGTATAAATACCCACATCATCCACTACGTTGGTGATGATCGGTGCCTCCGGCACGCGCGTATCGGGCGCGGTAAATCCGGCGGCAATGCCAGTGTTGCCTGCTTTATCCTGGGCAAATGCCAGTAGCGGCTGACCATTGGTCTGCGCGGGCGTGAGTGTGGCGGTGAAGCTGCCTGTACCGTCGGCGGTGGCGGTTCCCAGTACCACACCAATATCAGAGGTAATCGTCACTGTACTGCCTGCTTCCGCGGTGCCCGTCACGCGATTACCGGTAGCATTGATGACCAGGTTGCCGGGCGCGCCGGGCGCAATGGTATCCACGATAATCGTTATCGATGGCGAAGCGGCGCTAACGTTGCCAGCCGCATCGGCGGCGCTAACGCTATAGGCGTGACTTCCCTGGCCGAGCGCGGCGGTTGGCGTCCAGCTCCAGTTGCCGCTGGCATTGGCGTTCACGGTCGCGACCAGCGCGCCATTATCGAAGATGCTTACCGCGCTGTTGGCTTCCGCGGTACCGTTGAGCGTCGGCTGTGTGTCGTTGGTCGATTGTCCATTGCCAATGGCGCCGGTACTGTTCGGGACATCATCAACGATGCTGGTTATAAGTGGAACCGTTGGCGCAAGGGTATCGACCACGATAGTAAAACCGCTGGTGGCCGGGCTAACGTTGCCTGCCGGGTCGGTGGCGGTCACTGTTAATGTGCGCGTGCCGTCGTTTAACCCTGTCGTCGGCGTGAAGCTCCACGCGCCGCCCGCGTTAGCCGAGGTGACGCCAAGCAGAGTGTTGCCATCATAGATACTGATCACGCTGCCCGCTTCGGCAGTGCCGTTCAGCGTGGGGCGGTTATCATTGGTTATCTGACCATTAGCGAGATTTCCTGTGACCCCGCCCGCGACGTCATCCACTACGGACGTCAGGATCGGCGTTTGCGGCGCGGTGGTATCGACCGTCAGGGTGAAAGCCGTACTGTTCGGGCTGCTGTTTCCTGCGGCATCGGTGGCGACGGCGGTGATGACGTGCGTTCCGCTTGCCAGCGTTGAGGTGGAGACGCTCCACGCGCCGTCAGGCTGAGCCGCTGTCGTGCCAATGACCGTGCCATTTTCATAGAGCGTGATCGTGGCGCCGGCTTCTGCGGTGCCGCTGAAGGTTGGCGTAGGATCGTTGGTATTTTGGCCGTTCGCGATCGTGCCGAGGCCTGGCGCCTGATCGTCACTGACTGATGTGATTACCGGCGTCAGCGGCGGCGTGGTATCGACAACGAAATTAACGCTGTCTGAAACGGGACTGGCGTTGCCTGCGGCATCAACGGCAATGACGGTAATTACATGGTTGCCCGTCGCCAGAGAGGCATCGGGCGTGTAGCGCCAGCTACTGCTATTGTCGGCGGGAATTTCAGCCATCAGCGTGCCGTTATCGTAGAGACGAATAGCTGTGTTGGCTTCACGGGTGCCGCTAATGACAGGGCGCGCCTCGTCTGTGATCTGTCCTGAACTCAGATTGCCGGTAATGGGGCCCGTACCGTCGTAGACCGTATCAATAACAGGCGCGGCGGGAGCCGTGGTATCAATAGTAAACGAGCGTATTTCGGACGCGGCGCTGGTATTGCCTGCCGCATCGGTTGCTGTCGCCGTCAGGTTCCAGACGCCCGCGCCCAGCGAGGTAGACGGCGTAAAGCTCCAGCTACCGTTGGCCTGAACTTGCGCCGTGCCGACCAGCGCGCTGCCATTATAAATCGAGATGGTTGTACCCGCCTCACCGGTACCCGAGAGTGTTGGTCGGGTTTCGTTCGTCGAGCCGCCGTTGGGGACGATGCCCGTTACCGGCGCCGTATTATCTGCCACGCTGGCGATAACCGGCACGGCGGGCGGTGTGGCGTCAATCGTCAGCACAAATCCGCTGGACACCGCGCTGCTATTACCCGCCGGATCGGTGGCGCTAAGGGTGAACGTGTGGCTACCGTTTGTAAGGGGCGTCTGCGGCGTGAAACTCCACGTGCCGTCGCTATTCACCGTCGTGGTACCGATGGACGCGGGATTACCGTCAAGATAGACATTAATCGTCGCGCCTGCCTCTCCGCGCCCGTTCAGGGTGGGCGTCGCATCGTTCGTTAGCTGCCCGCTAACCAGGTTGCCGGTAATACCGGGCTGGTCATCCACAACGGAGGTGAGAACCGGGATCGCCGGAGGCGTAATATCGACCACGATCGTCCACGGCGCGGAGACCGCGCTGGTATTGCCCGCCGGATCGGTAGCGCTAACCGTCAGATTATGGCTTCCCTCTGACAAATTGCGGGGCACCGGGAAGGTCCAGCTACCGTTTTCGCCTACCTGAGCCGTGCCAAGCGGCGTACCGTTATCAAAAATGGTGATTGTTACGCCAGGTTCGCCAGTTCCGTTCAGTATTGGCTGCCGATCGTCGGTGGATTGCCCCGGTAACACCGGAACGGTCGGTTGATTGTTATCGTCAATCACGGACGTGATAACCGGCACATCTGGCGCCTGCGCGTCAATGTTCAGCGTAAAGCCGTCCGAAGGCTGGCCGCTATTGCCGGCGGGATCGGTCGCTACGGCGGTAAAGATGTGCGCGTTGCTCTCCAGCGGCGCGTTCGGGGTGAAGCGCCAGTTGCCGCTTTGATCTACCGTGGCGGAACCGATTTCTACGCCGTTATCCAGAATGCGGATGGTGGCGCCTGCTTCTCCCGTTCCGTTGAGCGTCGGGCGTGAATCATTGGTGAGCGCGCCGTTATCCAGCGTACCGGTCATGCCGGGGACATCATCCGTTGCGCTGGTAATAACCGGTTGCGCCGGCGCGCTAAGATCGACAGTGATCCCGACCGGTGCGGACAGGCCGCCCGGGCCATTCGCATTGGTTGCCTGGACGGTGAAGTAATGTGTACTTTCGCTTAATGGCGTCGCGATCTCAAAGATCCAGTTCCCGCTGGCGTCAACGGTGGCAAAGCCTGCCGAATCGCCATCAATGAAAACTTCAACGGTAGAGCCGATATCCGTGGTGCCGCGCAGCGTCGGCGTGGTGTCGTCCGTGGCGCCGCCCGCCGCAATATTCCCCTGTACTCTCCCGACATCATCTTCAATCGCCGTGATGGCCGGGACGGCGGGCAGACCGCTGTCGGAAGCGGGAAAATTCGTAGCTGGGCCGTTATTCCCCGCGCGATCGATAGCAATTGCCGTCAGCGTACCGCCATCGGTTTGCGCCGGACTGAGCGTAACGACGAATTCACCGGTGCCATTAGCGACAGCGCTGCCGACCAGGGTGCCATCGGCATGATGAATTTCAACGGTAGCGTAAGGGTCGGCAAGTCCGGCCACGCGCGTGCCATCGTCATCCACCGTCTGGACTGTTGGCGCGGGCGGGGCGGTGATATCCACGGTAATGGTGATCGGTTGGGTTTGCGCCGTGGTATTTCCAGCATCGTCAGTCGCGCTGAAGGTTAGCGCATGGCTGGCTTCTGACAATTCGGGCGTATTGAATGTCCAGACGCCGTCGGTGACGACCGCTGTACCGATTGCCACGCCATTGTCGTAAATCGTGACGGTGCTGCCGTTTTCGCCGCTGCCGTTGATAGTCAGCGTCCGATCGTTAGTAAAGGCGCCATCGGTTAATGGCCCGGTCACTGGTGCAATATCGTCAAGGATCTCATTGACGACGGGCGGCTGCAACGGAACGGTGTCGACGGTGAAGGTAAAGCTGTTCGATACGCCGCTGCTGTTTCCGGCGGCATCGGCGGCAATGGCGGTCAGGGTGTAGACGCCATCCGGCAACGCGCTGGTCACCGCTAGCGTCCAGGTGCCGGTCTCATCGACGGTGACTACGCCTAAAACGCTGCTGCCGTTATAGAGCGTAATAATGCTGCCGATGTCGCCAGTGCCGTGAATGACCGGTGTATTGTCGTCAGTGGTTGCGCCGCTGACAATAGTATCCTGGACTTCGCCGACGTTATCTTCGGCAAAAGTGATAACTGGATTGGCGGGCGCAGTGGTGTCTAGCGTAAAAGTGACTGAGGCGGAAGGTGGACTGATATTGCCCGCTATATCGGTTTCCGTGACGGTAATGGTATAGGTTTCTGGCGTCAGTGCCGCAGGCGTAAAGTTCCAGCTACCGTTATCGCCTACCGTTGTGCGACCAATTTCACTGCCATTATTGTAGAGAATTATCGTGCTGCCGATCTCTCCCGTGCCGCTGAAGGTCGGCGTGGTATCGTTCGTTGCGCCATTATTGCCGATGTTGCCGATAACCGGTGCGACGTTATCGCTGATTAGCGGCGCGTCAGGCTGCGCTGGAGGCTGGGTATCAAGGGTAACGGAGAAAACGCTGGAGGTGGGGCTACTATTGCCTGCGGCATCCGTGGCGGTGGCCGTCAGGATGTTTAACCCTTCGCTCAGATTACGGGTTAACGGATAGGTCCAGCTACCCTGTGGATTGACCTGGACGGTAGCCAGTTCTACGCCGTTATTGTACAGGGTGATGATGGCGCCGGGTTCGCCGGTGCCGCTGAGGGTCGGCATACGCTGATTGGTAATACTGCCGTTTGCCAGTAGCACCTCGCCTTCTCCGCCGGTGATGGCGGCTGACACGATCTGCGGCGCATCCGGCGCCTGGGTATCGATGCGTAGGGTAAAGCTGAGGGATTCGGGACTTTCGTTCCCCGCCGGATCGTTGGCGCGAGCGGTCAGAAGGTGGTCGCCGTCGCCCAGCGCGGCAGGCGGCGTAAACTGCCAGCGCCCGTCCGTGCCGACCAGCGCCTGACCTATGGCATTGCCGTTATCGTAAAGGATGATTATGTCGCCTGCGGTGCCGCTACCGCTCAACCGGGGCTGGGATTCCTGGGTAATCTGATTGGTATCAATCGTATTTCCGTCGCCGTCAGCTACGCCGATAACGCCGGGGGCGGCAGGGGCCTGGGTATCAATGGTAATCGTAAAATCGGTCGAAAAAGGCGTGGTGTTGCCGTTACTGTCGCTGGCCGTCACGGTAAAGGTGTAGGTGTCGTCCGCCAGTGGCGAGGCCGTGGTGTAGGCGTAGCTCCAGACGCCGGAATTACCGACGATAATATCTGCTATCCGGGCGCCATTCTGATACAGGTGTACTGTGGAACCCGGTTCACCTGTACCGTTAATCGTTGGCGTGCTGTCGTTAGTGAGCCCCAGATGCGCGACGCTACCGAGAATACCTGGCGCATCATCTGTAATGAAGGTGATTACCGGTTGCTGCGGCGATTGCGTATCGACCACCAGGTCGAATGACGCGGCCGGACTTGCATTGCCTTTAGCGTCGGTTGCGATTACGGTCAGTCGATGCGCGCCTTCACCTAAATTTTGCGACGGCGTAAACGTCCAGCCGCCGTTGGGCTGTAGCGTGGCGAGTCCCAGCGAAACGCCGTTATCAAAAATTTCGACACGCGCGCCAGCCTCCGCCGTACCGCTAAGGGTGGGGCGGTTGTCATTGGTGGTTTGTCCGTTAACCAGCGGCCCGGTGAAGCTTTCAACATCGTCCAGCACCTGAGTGATAATGGGCTTATCCGGGGCGGTGATATCGGGCGCTTGCGCTGTAGTTGGCGGGCTGACGTTGTTGGCGCTGTCGGTGGCGGTGACGGTAACCTGTTCGCCGTTGGTCTGTGCGGGGAGGAGGGGAAGGGTAAAATGACCTTCGCCATCTGCTTTGCCGCTGCCAAGCGGCGTGCCGTCCGGCGTGGCGATCGTGATGGCGCTACCCGGTTCGGCGGTGCCGCTGATACTGGCGCCATCCTCACTAATTACCACGTTTTTCGGCATTTCCGGCGCGGTACTGTCCGGCGCGATAACCGTTGCGGCGGCGCTTTCGTTTTTCGCAACATCGGTGGCGGTAGCGATAAGCGCCTGGCCGTTAGTCTGCGCCGTATTCAGCGGAACGATAAATTGTCCGTTGCCGTTAGCGACGGCGCTGCCAAGTACGGTGTTGCTACTGTCACGGATAGTGACCGTTGCCCCGGCTTCCGCCTGACCGCTTACGGACAGACCGTCGGTCGCCACGATAAGACCGTCCGGTGCCGCAGGCGCAGTTTTATCCGGCGCGTTCAGCGTTTCTACCGGACCGCTATTCGCGGCTTTATCGGTAACGCTAATGCTTAATGTTTCGCCGTTAATTTTCGCCGGGCTAATACCTATTGAGAAGGTGCCGTCGTCGCCTGCCGTTCCACTACCGAGCGTATTTCCCAGGCTGTCTTTGATAACCACAGTACTGCCAGCTTCCGTAGTGCCGGTAAGTCTGTCGCCGACGTCGCTAACCGCCAGGCCTTCCAGCACCGGCGGCTGCGTGTCGATATCAATGGTAAAGGAGACGGACTGCCCGCTGGTGCCGCGATCGTTGGTCGCGGTAGCGGTAAAGACATGGTCGCCATCGGCAAGTGCCAGCGAGGGGGTAAAGCTCCATTTGCCGTCAGCGTCAGCGACAATGGGCGGAAAGGTCGGTACAGGAAAGCCATTATCGTTAATCGATATCGTACTGCCTGGTTCAGCAGTACCGCTGAGGGTTGGGCGGTTATCATCTGTGGCATCGCCATTTTTCAGTAGCCCGGTAACGGCGCCAGCGTCATCCGTCACGGTAAGGATAGTCGGCTGGGCAGGATACTGTGAGTCAGAAGCGGTAAACTCCGTGGCGGGGCCGATGTTACCGACGGCGTCCTGAATACGCGCTTCCAGACGCTCGCCGTGGGTCTGAGCCGGATTCAGCGTGATGCTGAAGTGGTTATTTTCTCCGGTAATCGTGGAGCCCAGGTAATTTCCCGCCGGGTCATAGATAGACACGGTACTGCCAGCTTCAGCGGTGCCGCTAACGGTTGTGCCGTCTTTCGCGACATTATCAATGGTAGCGGCGTCAGGCGGTGTGGTGTCCACAATGATAGTAGGCGTTGTCGTCACGCGACTCGTGTTTCCGGCTTTGTCGCTTTGTTCGACGGTAAAGGTATGTTCGCCATCGCTTAACGGCGTAGTCGGCGTAAAGGTCCAGCGTCCATTTTCGTCTACGGTAGCGCTGCCGATAACGGTTGAACCCTCTTTAATCGTGATGGTATTGCCTGCCTCTCCCTGCCCGGAAAATAGCGGTTTTGCCTCGTCAGTCCGGTCATTATTCTGTAACGGCCCGGTGAGCAAACCGGTGTTATCGGCAATCAGTTCAACGCGTGGGGCATCGGGGCTGAGTGTGTCGATAGTCAGTGTAAAGCTGGCTGATTCGCTACTTTCGCCTTTAACGTTAGTCGCAATGGCGGTGAAATGATTTTCCCCATCCGCTAGCGCGCTGGTAATGGCAAAACGCCAGCTTCCGCTGCTATCAACCGTTGTGGAGCCTATTTCCTGACCATTGGCGTAAATATGGATGACTGTGCCTGCGCTGCCGGTTCCCTCCAGAGTGGGGGTATTGTCGTTCGTAAACTGGTTATTGCTCAGCGTGCCGGTGAGGGGAGCGGCATCATCGATAGCGGCGGTGATAGCTGGTGTATCGGGGAGAGGAATGTTGGGCGCATCAATGGTTGCGGATGGGCCGGTATTGCCGGCATCGTCAGTCGCGGTTACGGTAAGTTGTTCGCCGCTAAGCTGTGGCGCTGTCAAATCAATACTAAATTTACCGTCGCTATCCGCTTTGCCCTCGCCAACGACGTTACCTGAAGGATCTTTGATGGTAATGGTACTGCCCGCTTCGGCCTCGCCGCTCACCGTTTTTCCGTCCGCTGAAATCAACAACTTGCCGGGAGCGAGAGGCGGGGTAGTATCTACAGGATTACTGCTACCTGGAGTATTGCCGTTAGGGTTACTGCCGCCGGGATTGCTGTTATCAGGGGGATTACCGTCAGGATTGGTGTTATCGGGGGGCGGATTATCGCCATCCGAATGATGGTGGGAATCGCCGCCGCCGGAAGACGCGATAGCGGCAATGCCGCCAGCCGCCACCGCGCCAGCCAGTACCCACGGCCAAACGGCGCCGCCTGCTTCATGGGAAGCGCCAGAAGTGACCAGCAGCTCATTAATATCAGCGATTTGTTCAAAATGTAGCCCGGTTTGCGGATTTTCTACCCACCATAACGTGCCATCGTTTTCCGCCAGTACCAGCTGGCTTGCGCCCAGATCGTTGGTAACGTAAAAGTTTTTAATCGTGATCGTTTCGCCGGAATGGAGCGTCACCACCAGATCCTGATTAATGCGCGTAAGTTGACTAATTTCCTCCCGGGCCACTGATAATTTAACAATTGACGGGGCGTTAAGAGTGACCGCTGAGGATTCCACAGTGGTGGAGACGCCAGTCAATTTCGAAACCACGGCGAGTAGACGCATAAATTAGCTCCTGATGGATTTGCTCTGTGTATTAATTAACGGGCACGACGTTCAGGGCAAAATGCGTAGACGAGCCTTCCCGTTCATCATGAGAGATGAATTTCCGTAGCCATATTCTTTTTTATGAGCGTAGGTGAAGGTCTGGTTTTCTCGCCGAATAACCCTTTATTTTTTGTGCCTGACTAGTGCTTTCGTATTAGATGATATAGTCAGAAAAAAATCTTTCTGCAAATTAAGATCTATTGATAAAGGTGTTAGTGCGTCTGAAATATAACGGAGTTTGTGTTAAGGAGAGGTGGGGTGGGCTAACAACGTATGATGATTTTTTATTTATCTTTATGTTTTATAATGAATTTTAATTTCTTCTTCTTTTTCTTTTTTAACATAAAAACAATACCTTTTATGAAGGTATTCAGCAATATTAAATTTTATAAAAATCATTTGAAGTATTGTGTTATTAGGCTATAAAAATTTTTTAAACGAAGAATATATTCTTGTTATGGTATTTATTGCTATTGATAAGCGTCAGACACAGAGAATATATTTTCGAGGCATGAATGAGATATGAATATTGACCAGCTTCATACTGAGAAGCTGGTCACAAAAAATGTCTATTATCGGCCTGCATTTTTCATAATGCGTGCTTTATCCAGTTGCCACTCACGTTCTTTAAGATCGGAACGTTTATCATGTTGTTTTTTACCTTTCGCCACGCCGATCTTCACTTTGCACCAGGCATTTTTCCAGTACAGAGAAAGCGCGACGACAGTATAACCTTCACGATTAATACGGCCATACAGCGAATCAAGCTCACGCTGATTTAACAACAATTTGCGGGTTCGGGTTGGGTCGCATACGACATGTGTCGAGGCGACCGCCATCGGCGTAAAGTTTGCGCCAAACAGCCAGGCCTCGCCATCTTTGAGGATAACGTAACTGTCGCCGATATTGGCTTTTCCTGCGCGCAGAGATTTTACTTCCCAGCCTTGCAGGGCGAGACCAGCCTCGAACTCTTCTTCGATAAAGTATTCGTGCCGGGCGCGCTTATTCAGCGCGATGGTGGCTGAGCCCGGTTTATGTGCTTTTTTCTTCGTCATAAGTGTCGTGAATTCATAGGTAATCTGATATCGAAAACACCCCATTACGTCCTGATGAGGTGCAAAAATCTATCTTAGCATGAGTTGGGCTATGCACGCACAATTAAGGCATGACGGTTGGGGACAGCATTTTTTTTACTCGCTGATAAGTGGTATTATTTACACGATTTATGTTGATGGGAATTGCTATGCCTCAGATTAGTCGGACTGCTTTAGTCCCCTACAGTGCGGAACAGATGTATCAGTTAGTGAATGACGTGCAATCGTATCCCCAGTTTTTGCCTGGGTGTGTTGGTAGTCGCGTCCTGGAGTCATCGCCAGCACAGATGACGGCGGCTGTTGACGTGTCGAAGGCGGGTATCAGCAAGACGTTTACGACGCGTAATCAGCTAACGCGTAACCAGAGCATTCTGATGCATCTGGTGGATGGCCCCTTTAAAAAGCTGATCGGCGGCTGGAAATTTACCCCGCTCAGCCCCGAGGCGTGCCGCATTGAGTTTCAGCTTGATTTTGAGTTTACCAATAAACTCATTGAGCTGGCGTTTGGTCGTATATTCAAAGAGTTAGCGTCCAACATGGTGCAGGCGTTTACGGTTCGCGCCAAAGAGGTTTACCGTGCCGGATAAACTTGTGGTTGAAGTGGCTTATGCGCTGCCGGAAAAGCAGTATTCGCAGCGCGTAACGCTGGAGGAGGGCGCGACGGTCGAAGAGGCGATTCGCGCTTCCGGCTTGCTGGAATTGCGCACGGATATCGATCTGGCGAAAAATAAAGTAGGTATCTACAGTCGTCCGGTAAAACTCACCGATACGGTGCAGGATGGCGATCGGGTTGAAATTTACCGTCCCTTAATCGCCGATCCAAAAGCATTACGCCGCCAGCGTGCCGAAAAATCGGCTGGCAGATAATTAGCCTCTTTTGCCGGATAACGGTGTGAAAGCCGTACCACACCTGAAGCACAGGCGTGCCTGTAAGCCAGATAAACGTAGCGCCATCAGGCAAATTCGTACCAAATGGCGGGGGAGAGGTTTGCAGGCCTGATGAACGTAACCTCATCAGGCGGTATCACAAAATTACTTCGTCAACGCCGGTTTGTTATCAATATTGGTTAACACGCCGCTGCTGTTAAAGGTGAGCGTCAGAGTCTGCTGCGTCACGTTCTCATGTCCTGGCTGCTGGCGGAAGACATAAAACCAAGTGTTCGTACCAAAAGGATCGGTCATCATCGGCGTGCCTAAAGCATACGCAACCTGTTGTTGCGTCATACCAACACGCACTTTGGCGACATCCGTAGGTGTAAGATAGTTCCCCTGATTGATGTCAGGTCGGTAAACCACTCGCTCCAGAGTGGAACAGCCTGCGGTCAACATCAGGAGTACTGCTGCGGCAGCAGTCAGCGTTTTACAGCGCATAGTGATTGGGTTCCTTTTCGGGCCTGAGCAGTACGTGGCTCATATTAATATGCCGATGATAATAGACCTTTCATCACTTTAAAACCTTTTGCTGTCGGGTCTTACGGCGTTTTTGTTGTGAACTCAGACCTTCGGGAGATAAAAAAGTTTACGCCGCCAGCAGTTCTTTTGCGTTTGCCAGCGTATTACGCGTAACTTCACTTCCTCCCAACAGGCGGGCCAGTTCCTGTAAACGCGCACGTTTATCCAAAGGTTGCATATGGGTTTCGGTCATTGCCCCGTCTGTTTCTTTACTGACAAAGAAGTGCTGGTGACCGCACCCGGCTACCTGTGGCAGGTGAGTGACGCACATCACCTGAGTGGATTCGCCAAGCTGGCGCAGGAGTTTACCGACCACGGCGGCGGTTGGGCCGCTGATGCCAACATCGACCTCGTCAAAAATCAGTGCCGGCGTTTCCATTTTGCGCGCGGTAATCACCTGAATAGCCAGCGCAATGCGCGACAGTTCACCGCCAGACGCGACTTTAGCGATAGGCTGCAGCGGCTGACCCGGGTTTGTCGTCACTTTAAACTCCACGCGATCGGCGCCGTCGTTGCTCAGATGATGCTCATCAAATTTCACGTCGATAGTAAACAGACCGTGCGGCATCGAAAGTAAATGCATACTTTCAGTGATCAACTGCCCCAGCTCCTGGGCGTAAAACTGACGCTGTTGATGCAGCGCTTGCGCCGTTTCCAGCGCTTGTTGGTGATGCTTATTAACCGCCAGCGTCAGCGTTTCCAGCGAATCGGCCTGATCGTCGAGCTGCTGCTGTTCTTCGAGCAGTGACTGATAAAGCTGCGGCAGCGCTTCCGGGCTGACATGATGTTTTCGCGCCAGCGAAATTTGTTTAGCGATGCGCTGTTCAAGCTCAAACAGACGATTGGGGTCTAAATCCAGACGCTCGCAATAGTGGCGTAATTCATCGCTGGCTTCAGTGAGTTGGATAGTGGCTTCTTCCAGCATATCCAGGATGCCGGAAAGCTTGCTATCCATACCCACCAGCTCGCTAACCAGTTGTTTTGCGCTATATAACTGGCTTTGCAGGTTAACGTCTTCGCCGTCCGCGAGTAGCGCCAGAGCGTTCTGGCTGGTCGTAAGCAACTGCCCGCTGTTGGCCAGCCGTTTGTACTCTTCGTCAATTTGCTCGAATTCACCGGCCTGCGGATTAAAGTCGTTCAACTCTTTTAACTGATATTGCAGCAGTTCCGCGCGCGCGGCGCGTTCCTGGCTTTGTTGCTGGTGATGGGCGAGATCGCGGCAGCTTTGATGCCATAATTGGTAGCGGGCAGCCATCTGCTGCGCTAAAGCGGCTTCGTTGGCATAGCTATCCAGCAGCGATTTTTGCTGTTCGGGTTTGGTAAGCTGCTGGTGCGCATGTTGACCATGAATTTGAATCAGCAACTGACCGAGCTCGCGCAATTGAGACAGGGGCACAGCGGTGCCGTTAATAAAGCCCCGTGAGCGGCCATCGCTGCTGATAACGCGGCGAAGTAAGCATTCGCGACCTTCTTCAAGCTGGTTTTCTTCCAGCCAGCGCAATGCCGCAGGCGTGTCTTTCAGCGCAAAGCGGGCACACAAATCGGCGCGGGTCGCTCCGGTACGGACCATATCGGCCTCAGCGCGACCGCCCAGACACAGACCCAGGGCATCAATCGCAATAGATTTACCCGCGCCGGTTTCACCAGTAATGACGGTCATTCCGCTCTGAAAATCGATCTCAAGCTCACGAACGATAGCAAAATTGCTGATGGTCAGTTGCGCCAACATAGCTGTTTTCCTGTATGAAAAACCATGACTGTAATTAAATACAGTATAAACTGGTTTTTTATACAGTAAAGAGGCTAACGTAAAATTAGAATAATTTTTTTGACCAGCCGAGTTTTGTGCTTAATATATTGAAATAGCTGTAGTCTTTGGGATGTATCAGGTTGAGATGGTAGTCGCAGCGGCGAATCAGCACATCTTCTCCTTCCTGAATAGGCAGGGCTATCTGGCTGTCGCAGCTAATTTCCAGATCGCTACGGCGGTGCGAAAAACGCAGACGAATCGTGCTACTGCTGTTAATGACTAACGGGCGCGCCGACAAGGTATGCGGGAACATCGGCACCAGGGTGATGGCATCCAGTGAAGGGGTCAGAATAGGGCCGCCTGCGGAGAGCGAATAGGCGGTGGAGCCGGTCGGCGTAGAAATGATCAGACCATCAGATCTCTGTGAAAAAGCGAAGGTTTCATCAATATAAACCTCGAATTCGATCATATGCGCCACTTTTCCCGGATGCAGCACCACTTCATTAATGGCTGTGCTGATACGTTTCTGGCGGTCCTGTTGGCAGACCTGCGCTTCCAGCAGAAAACGTTTTTCGGAGATATAGCGCCCTTCCAGCACATCCGATAATTGTTGCAGGGCGTTGTCCGGATCGAGATCGGTCAGGAAGCCAAGATTACCGCGGTTAATGCCAATCACATTGATGTCATAACGCGCCAGCGTACGCGCTGCGCCAAGCATATTGCCGTCGCCGCCCACGACTACCGCCAGATCCGCCTGTTGACCAATTTCCGCCAGCGTGCCGGTTGGCACATTTTTTAGCTGTAATTCGTGGGCGATTTGTTGCTCCACAATGACCTCATAACCCTGATCGCATAGCCAACGGTAGAGCATTTCATGTGTCGTGAGTGCGGTGGGATGACGCGGATGCCCCACAATGCCGATACACTTGAAATGATTATTCATTTTTCTGAGGTCCTTGTAGCGAAGATTGATGACAATGTGAGTACTTCCCTTGAAACCCTGAATCTGATCCCCATAATAAGCGAAGTTAGCGAGATGAATGCGAAAAAAAACGCGGAGAAATTCATGAGTAGTAAAGAACAGAAAACGCCTGAGGGGCAAGCCCCGGAAGAAATTATCATGGATCAGCACGAAGAGGTTGAGGCAGTTGAACCAAACGATTCTGCTGAGCAGGTGGATCCGCGCGATGAAAAAATTGCGAATCTGGAAGTTCAGCTTGCAGAAGCCCAGACTCGCGAACGCGACACCGTGTTGCGCATCAAAGCGGAAATGGAAAACCTGCGCCGTCGTACTGAACAGGATATCGAAAAAGCGCATAAATTCGCTCTCGAGAAGTTCGTCAACGAATTGCTGCCGGTCATCGATAGCCTGGATCGCGCGCTGGAAGTCGCAGACAAAGCCAATCCGGATATGGCGGCAATGGTCGAAGGGATTGAGCTGACGCTGAAGTCTATGCTGGATGTGGTGCGTAAGTTCGGCGTGGAAGTGATTGCTGAGACCAACGTGCCGCTGGACCCGAACGTGCATCAGGCGATTGCGATGGTGGAGTCGGAAGAGGTTCCGGCAGGCAATGTGCTGGGTATTATGCAGAAAGGCTATACGCTGAACGGTCGTACCATTCGCGCGGCGATGGTGACGGTAGCGAAGGCGAAGTAAAAGTCTGATGGCCGATGTAAAGTCGGCCATTTTTTTAGCTTAAAAAATCCTGCACTTCCAGCCACGGCGTGTTGAAGTCCTCTATTTTTTTATATTCGCTCATTGGCAGAACGACCACATTATAGGTGTCAGATCCTTCATTCAGATCAAAAATCTGGAAGCCCCTCTTATTGAGTTCGGTCTGGATGCGTTCAAAGATCTCGTCAAGGTAACGGTCCCCGGCTTCACAGACATCGGAGATTTCATCCTCTTGGGTTATTTCGACAAGAAGATTTCTTAATTCCTCAGAATCCGTCAGGTTTTTTGTGAGTTCATAAAAGCGATCTGCGGCAAAATTAGCCAGTTCGCCTTCTTCATCTTCACCTTTCCAGTCAACGAGGTGAATAAATCCTTCGCCGCGTAGAACTTGTAAAAATGCCTGTGCCAGCTCGTTATTTCCGAGATCGCCACCGCTACAATCCAGGACGTCCTGCAACCCATATTCGTCTTCATCTTCGTCTTCAAAGATTTCAGGTTGCGTCGAAAGTTGAGAGAAAATAGTGGGCCATAAGGTTGGGTTGTGCGATAAAAAAACGTTGGCGACGACGTTGAGGTCGTCTGCAAAATTCTTATCCCATTCAATTACATAATCTTCTGACATAACATCAATATCCTTTCTGAATGCCTGAAAAGACATTATTGCATTGTTAAGTAAATGGCAGGAATTGATGGAATCTTAAAAGACGGCGATAAAAAAGGCGAACCGGAGTTCGCCATTGGGTTACTCCGCCACACTCTCGCGCAGCGGCTTTACCGGTACAACCTTTACCTGCTTAATCATATTTTCCTGTACATCGAGAATATCGATATCGTACTGCTCAATGCGCACGCGCGTGCCAGCAACCGGAATTTCCTCCAGCGCCTCCAGAATCACCCCGTTGACGGTGCGCGCGTCATCTTCCGGCAGGTGCCAGTTAAACGCTTTATTGATTTCCCGGACGTTGGCGGTACCGTCAATAATGACCGAACCGTCGTTTTGCGGTGTGACCTCTTCCGCCAGTGTCGGCGACATCGATGTGGTGAAGTCGCCAACGATCTCCTCGAGAATATCTTCAACGGTGACCAGCCCCTGGATATCGCCATATTCGTTGACGACCAGTCCGACTTTCTTTTTATTGCGCTGAAATTTAACCAGTTGCGTACTAAGCGGCGTACCTTCCGGGACGTAATAGATTTCATCGGCGGCGCGCAGCATCATCTCTTTGGTGAACTCTTTTTTCTCGGCCATTAACCGCCAGGCTTCACGCACGCGCAGCATACTGATGGCGTCATCCAGCGAATCGCGATAGAGCACAATGCGTCCGTGCGGCGAGTGGGTGAGCTGCCGCTCGATAGACTTCCAGTCGTCATTGATATCGATCCCGATAATTTCATTACGCGGCACCATGATGTCATCCACGCTGACCTTTTCCAGGTCGAGAACCGACAGCAGCATATCCTGATTGCGGCGAGAGATTTGCGAACGGGATTCATGCACGATAGTGCGTAATTCCTCTTTGCTTAACGACCCGCTGACCACGATGTCCGTTTTAATTCCCATCAGACGCATCAGCAGGCGGGTGATGGTGTTAAGTAACCACACCAGCGGCATCATCAGTATCTGTAACGGCGCCAGCAGGAAGCTGCTGGGATAGGCCACTTTTTCCGGATAGAGCGCGGCGATAGTCTTGGGCAGGACTTCGGCAAAAACTAACACGACAAACGTCAGTACCCCGGTGGCGATAGCCACGCCAGCGTCGCCGTAAAGCCGCATACCCACAATCGTGCCGAGCGCCGAGGCAAGAATGTTGACCAGGTTATTGCCGATCAGCACCAGGCTTATCAGTCGGTCGGGTTTACGCAGTAATTTTTCTACCCGTTTTGCCGAGCGATTACCTTGCTTCGCCATATGGCGTAAACGGTAACGGTTTAGCGTCATCATTCCAGTTTCGGAACCGGAAAAATAGGCCGAGATGACCACCATGATGATTAATATGATAATCAGCGTGGTGGTGGAGATGTGTTCCAGGGGAAACTCCTTTAAAAGCTTAGCTTACAAATTGCTGTAATATGCGGCTACCAAAATAGGCCAGCGTCAGAATACCCGCGCCTGCGACGTTAAACCACACGACCCGCCGACCCCGCCAGCCTTCATGGTAATGCCCCCACAGCAGAACGATATAGACAAACCATGCCACGATAGAGAGCACGGCTTTATCAATATTTTCAGTACTGAACAGGTTATGCATGTAAAACAGGCCGGTACACAGAGTAAGGGTCAGCAGTACGACGCCAATCTGCGTGATATGAAACATTTTGCGCTCAATGCTCATCAATGGCGGCATTTCATTACTAAACGCCAGCTTTTTGTTCTTCAACTGATAGTCGATCCACGCCAGCTGTAGCGCATACAGCGCGGCGATTATCAGCGTCGCGTAAGAGAAAAGCGACAGACCGATGTGCACCATCATGCCTGGGGTCGCTTCCAGATGCGTAATATATTCATTAGGCATGAATGTGGCGAAGGCCAGGTTAATCAGCGCAAAAGCATAGACAATGGGCAGAAGTAACCAGCCGCGATTACGCGACGCGACAATGGTCATCACCGTGCAGATCATCAGGCTGACCAGCGAACCGACATTCAGCAGGCTCAGGTTTTGTCCACTGTCGCCGCCGGGCAGAATACGCGATTCCAGCGCGACAGCATGGCACACCAGCGCGATGACCGCAGAAAGAATAGCCATACGCCGCCAGCCGCTGTTTTTTTGCAACAGTCCGGGAACGATCAGCGCGAGGCTGAAGGAGTAGGCGACAAGGGCAAGTAAAGCAAAAACGGGCATAGTTGTGTCGACAGTTGACCAGTGAGAAAGAGAAGCAGTATAGCGTTACGTGACCGCAGCTCCAACCGTTGCATAACAACAAAGACGGCTTCATGGTATACTGTGGCGAAATTCTGTAACTGTGTCGCTGCGGCGACCAACCGTTTCCACCCCAGGCGAGAGACAATGTTTGATAATTTAACCGATCGTTTGTCGCGCACGCTGCGCAATATCAGTGGCCGTGGGCGCCTTACTGAAGACAACGTTAAAGAGACGCTGCGCGAAGTGCGCATGGCGCTGCTGGAGGCTGACGTTGCGCTGCCGGTAGTGCGTGAGTTCATCAATCGCGTAAAAGAGAAAGCGGTTGGTCATGAAGTTAACAAGAGCCTGACCCCAGGGCAGGAGTTCGTCAAGATTGTCCGTAGCGAACTGGTTGCGGCAATGGGCGAAGAAAACCAGACCCTGAATCTGGCTGCGCAGCCGCCAGCCGTAGTATTGATGGCGGGTCTGCAGGGGGCGGGTAAAACCACCAGCGTCGGTAAGTTGGGTAAATTCTTGCGCGAGAAGCACAAGAAGAAAGTGCTGGTCGTCTCTGCCGACGTCTATCGCCCGGCGGCGATCAAACAGCTCGAAACGCTGGCTGAGCAGGTTGGCGTGGATTTCTTCCCGTCTGATGTCGGCCAGAAACCGGTTGATATCGTCAACGCCGCGCTGAAAGAAGCGAAGCTCAAATTCTACGACGTGCTGCTGGTGGATACCGCCGGTCGTCTGCACGTTGACGAAGCGATGATGGACGAAATCAAACAGGTCCACGCTTCTATCAAGCCAGTAGAAACGCTGTTTGTCGTCGATGCGATGACCGGTCAGGATGCGGCGAATACCGCAAAAGCCTTTAACGAAGCGCTGCCGTTAACCGGTGTGGTGCTGACCAAAGTTGATGGTGATGCTCGTGGCGGTGCGGCGCTCTCTATTCGTCATATCACCGGCAAGCCGATTAAATTCCTCGGTGTCGGCGAGAAAACCGACGCGCTGGAGCCGTTCCACCCGGATCGTATCGCCTCGCGTATTCTCGGCATGGGCGACGTACTGTCTCTTATCGAAGATATCGAAAGCAAAGTTGACCGCGCACAGGCTGAGAAGCTGGCGACCAAACTGAAGAAAGGCGACGGTTTCGACCTGAACGACTTCCTGGAACAGCTCAAACAGATGAAAAACATGGGCGGTATGGCCAGTCTGATGGGCAAATTACCGGGCATGGGGCAGATTCCGGACAACGTTAAATCGCAGATGGATGACAAGGTGCTGGTGCGTATGGAAGCGATCATCAATTCGATGACGCTGAAAGAGCGCGCGAAGCCGGAAATCATCAAAGGTTCCCGCAAGCGTCGTATCGCGCAGGGCTGTGGGATGCAGGTGCAGGACGTTAACCGCCTTCTGAAACAGTTCGACGACATGCAGCGCATGATGAAGAAGATGAAGAAGGGCGGGATGGCGAAGATGATGCGGAGTATGAAGGGGATGATGCCGCCAGGCTTCCCTGGCCGCTAATTTCCCGGCCTGGCTCACTTGCTACTTCGGCACCGGGGTGTGCTCGCCATCCTCACGTACTGCGTGTACGCTGCGGTGGCTGCGCGCACGCCGGCACCGAACTCGCTGCGCCGCCGACGGCCTTCTACAGCAGAGTTATTAACTGTTGATTGCTTTTTTCCCAGAAATCAGTAAAATTTTCGGGCTTTTAATATGACGCCGGGCTCCGTTCCTCGATGGGGCCCGGTTGTTTTATTCACACAAGAGGATGTTATGGTAACTATTCGTTTAGCTCGTCACGGCGCTAAAAAGCGTCCGTTCTACCAGGTTGTTGTCACCGACAGCCGTAATGCACGCAACGGTCGCTTCATTGAGCGCGTTGGTTTCTTCAACCCAATCGCTAGCGAAAAAGAAGAAGGCACCCGCCTGGATCTGGATCGCATCGCTCACTGGGTTGGCCAGGGCGCAACCATTTCCGATCGCGTTGCGGCGCTGATCAAAGAAGTAAAAAAAGCAGCTTAATCTGTCACGGTGGTCATGATGAGCAAGCAACTCGCCGCACAAGTACCCGCTGAACCGGTTGTACTGGGGAAAATGGGTTCTTCATACGGTATCCGTGGTTGGCTCAGAGTGTTTTCCTCCACTGAAGACGCCGAAAGCATTTTTGACTATCAGCCCTGGTTTATCCAGAAGGCGGGTCAGTGGCAGCAGGTACAGCTGGAAAGCTGGAAGCACCACAATCAGGATCTGATCATCAAGCTGAAAGGCGTTGACGATCGAGATGCAGCGAATCTTCTGACCAATTGCGAAATTGTCGTGGATTCCTCGCAACTTCCTGCGCTTGAGGAGGGAGACTACTACTGGAAAGACCTGATGGGCTGCCAGGTAGTCACCGCTGAAGGCTACGATCTCGGTAAAGTTATCGACATGATGGAAACCGGGTCGAATGACGTTCTCGTCATTAAGGCGAACCTGAAAGATGCATTTGGTATCAAGGAACGACTAGTACCGTTCCTCGATGGGCAGGTTATCAAGAAAGTCGATCTCGCTACTCGTACTATCGAAGTAGACTGGGATCCTGGTTTTTAAACCACCGAATAAACGGTAATAAATGGCGTTATGGGGATTGGCTTGTGTTTATTGGCATCGTTAGCCTGTTTCCTGAAATGTTCCGCGCAATTACCGATTACGGGGTAACTGGCCGGGCAGTAAAAAAAGGCCTGCTGAACATCCAAAGCTGGAGTCCTCGCGACTTCACGCATGACCGGCACCGTACCGTGGACGATCGTCCTTACGGCGGCGGACCGGGGATGTTAATGATGGTGCAACCCTTGCGGGACGCCATTCACGCAGCAAAAGCCGCGGCAGGTGAAGGCGCTAAAGTGATTTATCTGTCGCCTCAGGGACGCAAGCTTGATCAAGCGGGCGTTAGCGAGCTGGCCACGAATCAGAAACTTATTCTGGTGTGTGGTCGCTACGAAGGCGTAGATGAGCGCGTAATTCAGACCGAAATTGACGAAGAATGGTCAATTGGCGATTACGTTCTCAGCGGTGGCGAACTACCGGCAATGACGCTGATTGACTCCGTCGCCCGGTTTATACCGGGAGTTCTGGGGCATGAAGCATCAGCAATCGAAGATTCGTTTGCTGATGGGTTGCTGGATTGTCCGCACTATACGCGCCCTGAAGTGTTAGAGGGGATGGAAGTACCGCCAGTATTGCTGTCGGGAAACCATGCCGAGATACGTCGCTGGCGTTTGAAACAGTCGCTGGGCCGAACCTGGCTTAGAAGACCTGAACTTCTGGAAAACCTGGCTCTGACTGAAGAGCAAGCAAGGTTGCTGGCGGAGTTCAAAACAGAACACGCACAACAGCAGCATAAACATGATGGGATGGCATAGGCCCCCGAATATCAGTTTACCCAGGATAAGAGATTAAATTATGAGCAACATTATTAAGCAACTTGAACAAGAGCAGATGAAGCAGAACGTACCTTCCTTCCGTCCGGGCGATACCGTGGAAGTGAAAGTATGGGTTGTTGAAGGTACCAAGAAACGTCTGCAGGCATTCGAGGGCGTGGTTATCGCTATTCGTAACCGCGGTCTGCACTCTGCATTCACTGTTCGTAAAATTTCCAACGGCGAAGGCGTTGAGCGTGTCTTCCAGACTCACTCTCCGGTAGTTGACAGCATTGCTGTTAAACGTCGTGGTGCTGTTCGTAAAGCTAAACTGTACTACCTGCGTGAGCGTACTGGTAAAGCGGCTCGTATCAAAGAGCGTCTTAACTAAGAACGCGCTTTCGCAACATCCGAAAGCTTGTAGAAAAGAAGGGGCTGGCATTACGCTGGCCCCTTTTTTATGGGTTTGCTCCACGCCATAGACGGTTGCATGATTAGTCCGGGTCTGTGGTCTCAACGCTGAGTCAGAAACGGCCAGGCCCGTTCCTTAATTTAGCGAGCGTTCCGCACGCCGGTGTTTAGCCTGATACATATTTCGATCGGCCAGTTCTTGTAGTTTTTCGGCAGTGGCATGTTCCCATGTCAGCGCAAAGCCAATACTCAGGGTCATCGTTATCCGCTGGCCGTTATGCAGTTCAAAAGGTCGATTAAACGCCTGGGATAGCGCTGCGCAAATACGTTGTACTTCATATTCCGAATGTACATCGTAAAGCACCATCGCAAATTCATCGCCGCCGAGTCGGTAAGTCTGATAACGGCTACCACCGAATTCCGCTAATCTTTTGGCAACCTCTATAAGTACGCGGTCGCCTGCCGCATGTCCCCAGGTATCATTAATATATTTAAAGTTATCGCCATCCAGAAATAACAATGCCGAACTGCTACGAGCGGAATTGTCCTTCATCAGCGCGTTAATACAGCTGCGAAATGCCGCGCGATTGGCAAGCCCCGTCAGCGGATCGTGCAGCGCGGTACGTAGTAACTGGGCATTTTTAGCCTGAAGCCGTAGCTGCCATTCTTCCATCTCATCCAGAAGGCTATTGAAATCCTGCGCAAACAGGTGAAATTCCGCAATACGCTCATCAGGTACCCGGCGTGAAAAATTTCGGTTAGTGCGAACGTCGTGTACAACTTCAGTAATATTTTGCAGCGCATCCACAACGCCATTGTGTAAATAACGCGTGAGCAGCAGGGCAATGCCGGATGCCAGCAGAATACATCCTGTCAGCACTGCCAGCGATAGCCAGATAAAATGACCAATAAGGCTGTCGCGGGCGACAAGCCGTACTTCGCCGATGGCCCTGCCGTTGTGCCAGACGGGTTGTGATACCGGCAATGGAAAAAGCCAGTGGCTAATTAAGCCAATGAGCTTATCGTCTGCGGCTCGCGCATCATAGCGCCATGAGGCGATAGTACGGCCATTTTTATCGCGGACCTCCGCCGCTGAAAATTGTCCCTGGCGTCCCAGTGTGGCGAGCGTTTCCGCTGCGGCCGCGTTATCGGAAAATACCAGTGCCGCTTCAAGGCTATGGGCCATTGTGGCGGCGGTCAAATCGAGATTCTTTTGCGCATACTGTTTGAGTGTAAGGACAGACGCAACGCAAATTAATAGCCAGATCAATGTCATTGTAAGCAGCACGCTGATTATACTAATCCGCCGTAGTGTGCGTTTAAATGTTGGCCTGGACAGAGAAAATTCCTTATTCATGCTTTTGATTCCGTGCAAGCATTAATACTTCTGGATTTACTCTCACGCCGCTATGCGAGAGGGAGTCCAGGTTGACGGAAAATTTGACTTCATCATTGTTAATGATCAGACAAAATGCGCTGCCAATAATACATTCGGTATTTTGCTCGGCAATTAATAACAAGGCATTAACTGGATAATGACGCGTTAACTCCACCTGATAAGCTGGCGATTCATTGCCAAAGTAAAAACCATCACAGCGGGCGCTCAGGGCTTCTTGTGTGGTACGGATGACAAGCGGTTGATAAGGGAAAGCCCAGTCAGCCTCTTCGCTAAGTACCCTGACAAAACGCGCAGATGAAAATATGCATAGCCTTGGCGGCCCGGATAACGCTGGCCAGTGTGTATAACTGACGATACCGGAGACGATGGCGCGTACGGATTTCTCTTCTTCCGTGACGCGTTGAGCATACAGAGGCAAGCTTGCTAATAATAGCGATAACAGAAGGATAAATCGGTGAGAAAAACGCATTAACAAGTCCCCACCATCTTCAGTCGTAAAGCATTAAAATACATCCGTGATTGTTTGTAGCAAAATAACATTATTTTGCCATATCGTCATTATTTCTTATTGATAATATGAATAATTTAAATGGCATCCCTAATATTAAATTCTTGTGATAATGGTATTAATCACCCTATATCAGAAAGTAAAAATATGTGTGCGGAGAAAAAATAATCAAAAAATAGCGAGCATCGCTCATTTTACCGCTTTTCTGAGGCTGGGAATAAAATAATTCACTTGTTGTGTAAAGTTTTTGATACGAAATGAAGGGGTTTAATCGACGATTGCGCATGGTGTAAAGTTTATTTTACGTAATATGGATTGAAATCTTTACTTTTTGTGGTATGGTTTAAACATCCTCGTGGAGGATCAACTATCGCAAACAAGAAAAGACAGGATCGCCATCATGCAAAAAGACGCGCTGAATAACGTACGTATCACCGATGAACAGGTATTAATGACGCCGGAGCAGCTTAAAGCGGCCTTTCCGTTGAGCCTGGCGCAGGAAGCGCAGATAGCGCAGTCCCGGGGGATCATTTCTGACATTATTGCCGGGCGCGATCCGCGTCTGTTGGTGGTATGCGGTCCTTGTTCTATTCACGATCCTGAAACCGCTCTGGAATATGCCCGTCGATTTAAAGCCCTTGCCGCAGAGGTCAGCGATAGCCTCTATCTGGTAATGCGCGTCTATTTTGAAAAGCCGCGGACTACCGTCGGCTGGAAAGGGCTGATTAACGATCCTCACATGGATGGCTCATTTGATGTGGAAGCCGGGTTGAAAATAGCGCGTCAGCTACTGGTGGAACTGGTGAATATGGGGTTGCCATTGGCGACCGAAGCGTTGGATCCGAACAGCCCGCAATACCTGGGCGATCTGTTTAGCTGGTCGGCGATAGGCGCGCGCACAACCGAATCGCAAACCCACCGCGAAATGGCGTCTGGTCTTTCTATGCCGGTCGGCTTTAAAAACGGCACGGATGGCAGCCTGGCGACAGCGATTAACGCCATGCGCGCCGCTGCGCAACCTCATCGTTTTGTTGGCATTAACCAGGCCGGTCAGGTTGCGTTATTGCAAACCCAGGGAAATCCGCATGGTCATGTGATTCTGCGTGGCGGCAAAGCGCCAAACTATAGCCCGGCAGATGTCGCTCAGTGTGAAAAAGAGATGGAACAGGCGGGACTACGTCCTTCGCTGATGGTAGATTGCAGTCATGGTAACTCCAATAAAAATTATCGCCGCCAGCCAGCCGTTGCCGAATCTGTGGTTGCGCAGATTAAAGATGGCAATCGTTCAATCATTGGCTTAATGATTGAAAGTAATATTCATGAGGGTAATCAGTCTTCCGAGCAGCCGCGCAGCGAAATGAAGTATGGCGTTTCCGTCACCGATGCTTGTATTAGCTGGGAGATGACCGATGCCCTGTTACGTGAAATTCATAAAGATTTGAGCGGCCAGCTGGCGGTGCGCGTCGCATAAGAGGTTGTTATGGTTGCTGAATTGACCGCGTTACGCGATCAAATAGATGATGTCGATAAAGCGTTGTTGAATTTACTGGCTAAGCGCCTGGAACTGGTTGCCAAAGTCGGCGAGGTGAAAAGCCGTTTTGGCCTGCCTATTTACGTGCCGGAGCGTGAGGCCTCTATGCTGGCTTCACGACGGGCGGAAGCAGAAGCGATCGGTGTCCCGCCCGATCTCATTGAAGATGTCCTGCGCCGGGTAATGCGTGAATCTTACTCCAGCGAAAATGATAAGGGGTTCAAAACGCTTTGTCCTTCTCTGCGTCCGGTCGTCATTGTGGGCGGCGGCGGACAGATGGGGCGTCTGTTTGAAAAAATGCTCACGCTGTCGGGCTATCAGGTCCGTATTCTGGAACAACAGGACTGGCCGCGCGCCAGGGACATTGTCGCCGATGCCGGAATGGTGATCGTCAGCGTGCCGATTCATGTTACTGAACAGGTCATAGCGCAACTGCCGCCCCTGCCGTCCGACTGTATTCTGGTCGATCTGGCATCGGTGAAAAGCGGTCCGTTGCAGGCAATGTTGGCGGCCCATGATGGCCCCGTGTTGGGCTTGCATCCGATGTTTGGTCCGGACAGCGGGAGCCTGGCGAAGCAGGTGGTGGTCTGGTGTGACGGGCGTCAACCGGAAGCGTATCAGTGGTTCCTTGAGCAAATCCAGGTGTGGGGCGCGCGGTTGCATCGAATTAGCGCTGTCGAGCACGATCAGAACATGGCTTTTATCCAGGCGTTGCGCCACTTTGCTACCTTCGCTTATGGGCTGCATCTGGCGGAAGAGAACGTCCAGCTTGAGCAGCTTCTGGCGCTATCATCGCCGATTTATCGACTGGAGCTGGCGATGGTCGGGCGTCTGTTCGCCCAGGACCCGCAGCTGTATGCGGACATTATTATGTCGTCGGAGCGCAATCTGGCGCTTATCAAGCGTTACTATAAACGTTTTGGCGATGCGATCGGGTTACTGGAACAGGGTGATAAGCAGGCTTTTATCGACAGTTTTCGCAAAGTTGAACACTGGTTTGGCGATTATGCCAGACGCTTCCAGAATGAAAGCCGTGTGTTATTGCGTCAGGCGAATGACAGCCGACCATAACGATGACATCTATACTAAAAGCCAGCTTTGCTGGCTTTTTTCGTTTAAGGAACCGTTATGACTACGCCGCACGTTTTATTTGATTATGTCGGACATCTACCAGAATGCCCCACATGGAGCGAGGATGAAAGCGCGCTGTATTGGACCGATATCCTGGAACAGGAGATCCATCGTTACCATCCGGCGAGCGGGACGCATAGCGTGCTGGCGTTTCCGGAAGAGGTGGGCTGTTTTGCCTTGCGTGAGCAGGGCGGATTTATTGTGGCCATGCGTCATGCTATCTGGCTGGCCGATAAAAATGGATTATTGCAGCGTAAGGTTTGCGACAATCCCTCTAATACGAAACTGGCGCGTTTCAACGATGGCGGCACTGATGGCGATGGACGTTTTTATGCCGGAACGTTCTGGGCGCCAGGTGACTATAATGGCGCGTTGCTGATGCGGATCGATCATGACCTGACGGCAAAAGTGATCCAGTGCGATATCCAGGGACACAACGGCCTGGCGTTCAGCCCGAATAACCAGTGGATGTATACCTCCGATACGCCGAATGGCGTGATATACCGCACGTTACTTGATAAGCATGGCGAACCGGGCAAGCGTGAACTTTTTCGCCATTTTGGCGAAGGAGAAGGACTTCCCGACGGCGCGGCGATGGATAGCGAAGGGTGCTACTGGAGCGCGATGTTTGACGGCTGGCGCGTGGCGCGTTTCTCACCGCAAGGAGAGCAGCTGGAAGAGTACCGGTTGCCGGTACGTTGTCCGACGATGGTTTGCTTTGGCGGCGCAGATATGAAAACGCTGTTTATTACAACTACCAGAGAAAATATGTCTGCTCAGGAAGTGGCGGATTATCCGCTCTCCGGCGCCATCTTCACCCTGCAGGTAGCCGTCGCAGGGATGAAGAAAAGCCGTTTTATTGAACGTCAGGCAGGTTCTACCGGCACGACGTTTTCGCTGGGATAGCAGCCAAGCACTTTCATTGAGCGCGTGATCTCGCCCAGCTCTTTTAGCGCGCTTTGCATTACCTGCGACTCCAGGTTCGCCTGAATATCGAGATAAAACATCTCTTCCCACGGATTGCCGTGAATGG
This sequence comes from Salmonella sp. NW1250, assembly GCF_051812965.1. NCBI lineage: Bacteria > Pseudomonadati > Pseudomonadota > Gammaproteobacteria > Enterobacterales > Enterobacteriaceae > Salmonella > Salmonella sp. NW1250. The sequence goes on from NZ_JAMNDD010000002.1 coordinate 472,003, forward strand.
GGCGCGACTCCAGTTTCGTCATGATGAGATTGTGGTTACGCAGCACCAGCAGCGCTTCGACCAGCGCGCCAGCTTGCTGCCCGGTGGCTATTAACAGAGTGGTTTTTGCCGGAACCTGATCGGAAACATTAATGGCTTTGCGCGCCAGTACCAGAAAGCGGGTGATATTCTGCGTCTGGTTTGCGGCGATGCGTTCCAGCACCTGTAAACCGTGCAACATGCCGCCTGCCTCGCTGCCGAGCGCCGCGACGCGCGGAGAGTTTGCCTGCGCGACTTTTTCCATCGCTGCCGACGTACTCTCGGTATAGTCGATTTTCCAGTGCGGATAGCGGCTCAAAAATTTACTGCACTGCTGAAACGGCTGCGGATGGCTGTACACCGTTTCGATGGTATTCAGATCCGTAGCGCCGGAAACCAGTACGCAGTGATCGATAGTGACGGTCATCTCACCGACAATCGACAGACTGGTGTGTTGCAATAAGTCGTACACATCGTTGATAGCGCCGGAGCTGGTGTTCTCTATCGGAACCACGGCGTAATCGGCCTGGCCGGTTTCGACCTGATGAAAAATATCGGTGAATTTTGCGCAACCGCTCTCAATAAATTGCTCAAAATGGCGTGCGGCATACTGGCGCGCCGCGAGATGAGAATAGGAGCCTTTCGGTCCAAGAAACGCAATACGTGCCGAATGAGGGTGAGTATTATTCAGATGTTGTTGCAGCAGCGCCTGCTGAGTAAGCACGGAGTCTTCAATGATAAGCTGGAACAGACGGGTAATGTAGTGTGCGTCGAGATGGTGGGCTTTACCGAGATGGATGAGCCTGTCCAGCAGCGCGCGTTCACGATCGATATCCCGAACCGGACGATGCGACAGTAGTTTTGCTTGTCCCACTTCAATCGCCAGCGCGCGTCGTTTTGCCAGTAAGGCCAGTAACTCTTCGTCTAAAGCGCTGATTTTATCTCGCAGCGCCAGTAATGGGTTTTCCGATGTCATAGTGTTGCCTTTTTTGTTATCAATAAAAAAGGCCTCCCGGTGGGGGAGGCCTTCTTGTTCGTCTTCGCATTCTTTATCACATGACGAAACGCCTCCCGGTCAGGGGAAGATAAAAAAGAATGCGAAGAAAAACCGGGTGAGCTTCATAACTGTTTCCTTTGTGTACGTAAGTACAGTACCCGTACTGTTTTAATCCTGTCAACAAAAAACGCGCCCGAAGGCGCGTTGGCGATACACTCAATGTAAGGGACTACTCTTCTTCTGCTTCGACGAAGCTGGCATCTTTCACCGATGCGGTGGCACGACGGGCTTCGCCTTTGTGCTGCACTTTATTGAGCTGCCGTTCCAGCTTGTTGATCAATTCATTAATAGCGGTGTACATATCTTCGTGTTTTGCGCTGGCGACCAGATGTCCGTTCGGTGTATTAATGGTGGCGTCAGCAATAAAGCCCTGTGGCTCTTTAGACAGAATGATATGAGGATTAATCAGGTGAGTTTGCCATTTTTCCAGTTTGGCGAGACGGTCTGCGACATGTTGGCGGATTGCCGGAGTAATTTCCATTTGTTTACTGGTAATGTTCATTGTCATAAATTTTACCTCTTGTCTTTCCCGTCTTGGTGATTCCAGCATACCGTTCTTAATGTCAAAATGTGTGATGTAAATCACATTATTTTGTCACTTTTTGTCAAGGCGAACTTTTTGTGAGGCATCGCAGGAAGAAGCGATCTTTTACTTGAGGAATGGCTGAAAGCAGGCCATATTTGACTGGATGCGTTGCAGTGAAATCATTTCTGTTGCATCAGATATCGAATAAAAAAACGGCAGCCGGAAGGCTGCCGTTTTGCTTGTCTGTATTGCTTCAGGTGTTTTTGCTGTTAGCAGCAATAATTTTCGCGACTTTGTCAGCCTGCGCATTCAGCTGCATCTGACGATAGGCGTTTTCCATCAGCGGCAACGCATCGCGCGTGGCCTGCGTATCAGGATAATTGCGTAGCATACCTTCTACCCGGTTTACGACCGCAACCCATGCGCCGCGCGCGGTATAGTACTCTGCGACGGAATATTCATATTTCGCCAGACGGTCTTTCAGGAATACCAGACGCTTAGTGGCGTCGGTGGTGTACTGGCTATTAGGATAGCTGCGTACCAGTTTCGAAAAGTCATTGAACGCCGCCCGCGCATGTTGCGGATCGCGATCGCTGCGATCGACGCCAAAGAAACCTTGCAGCGCGCTATCATCCAGCGCCATATTCGTCAGGCCGCGCATGTACATGACATAGTCAATATTAGGGTGCGTTGGATTAAGACGCATAAAACGATCGATAGCGGCCTGCGCTAGCGGCAAATCGGCGTTTTTGTAATAGGCGTAGATAAGATCCAACTGCACCTGCTGAGAATACGGTCCGAATGGATAACGATTATCTAACGCTTCCAATTGCGTTATTGCCTGTTTCCAGTTACCGTCCTGCAGCTTTTGCTGAGCAGTCGCGTAGATTTCATTCGGCGGATTATCGGGCACCTCTTCCTTTGAACCCGAGCAACCCGCCAGAAACAGGCTCAACGTGGCTGCTGCCACCAGATATTTCATGCGCGTCATGACGTTTTGACTTTCCTCAAAATGTTTTACGGGAGATTCTCTGTTCCTGCTCCCGGTTAAGACCAGCTACAATAGCACACTATATTAAACGGCAAAGCCGTAAAACCCAACGTTAAACGAAGAAGCTGTATATGGCACAACGAGTACAACTCACCGCAACGGTCTCCGAAAACCAACTCGGTCAACGCTTAGATCAGGCTTTGGCCGAAATGTTCCCGGATTATTCACGTTCGCGTATAAAAGAATGGATTTTGAATCAACGCGTGTTGGTCAATGGTCAACTTTGCGATAAGCCAAAAGAAAAAGTGTTAGGCGGCGAGCGGGTGGCTATTGATGCGGAGATCGACGAAGAGATTCGTTTTGAAGCGCAGGATATCCCGTTAGATATTGTTTATGAAGATGACGATATTCTGGTTATCAACAAACCACGCGATCTGGTGGTACATCCTGGCGCGGGTAACCCGGACGGTACGGTACTGAACGCGTTGCTACATTATTATCCGCCGATTGCGGATGTTCCGCGCGCGGGCATTGTGCATCGTCTGGATAAGGACACGACGGGGCTGATGGTGGTGGCCAAAACCGTTCCGGCGCAAACGCGCCTGGTGGAGTCTTTGCAGCTGCGCGAGATCACCCGCGAATATGAAGCGGTCGCGATCGGACATATGACGGCGGGAGGAACGGTGAATGAACCCATCAGTCGTCACCCGACCAAACGTACCCATATGTCGGTGCATCCTATGGGCAAACCGGCGGTGACCCACTACCGCATTATGGAACATTTCCGTGTGCACACGCGTCTTAGGTTGCGTCTGGAGACCGGGCGTACGCACCAGATCCGCGTGCATATGGCGCATATTACGCACCCGTTAGTGGGCGATCAGGTCTACGGTGGTCGTCCACGTCCACCGAAAGGCGCATCGGAAGAATTTATTTCCACGCTGCGTAAGTTTGACCGCCAGGCGCTGCATGCAACAATGCTGCGTCTCTACCATCCTGTATCGGGTATCGAAATGGAGTGGCACGCGCCGATTCCACAAGATATGGTGGACCTTATCGATGCGATGCGCGCTGATTTTGAAGATCATAAAGATGATGTGGACTGGTTATGAATGCACTGATTGTCCCGCAGTGGCCGCTGCCGAAAGGCGTCGCAGCCTGTAGTTCTACCCGTATTGGCGGGGTGAGTTTACCGCCTTACGACTCGCTGAATCTGGGCGCGCATTGCGGCGATAACCCGGAGCATGTTGAAGAGAACCGCAAGCGTCTGTTTGCGGCGGGCAATCTGCCTTCGAAACCTGTCTGGCTTGAACAGGTTCACGGTAAAAATGTATTGAGGCTTACCGGAGAACCTTATGCCTCCAAACGTGCGGATGCGTCTTACAGCAATACGCCAGGAACCGTCTGCGCGGTAATGACGGCAGACTGCCTGCCTGTGCTATTCTGTAACCGTGAGGGAACAGAAGTGGCGGCGGCTCATGCGGGCTGGCGCGGATTATGTGAAGGCGTACTGGAGGAAACTGTCACCTGCTTTGCTGACAAACCAGAAAATATCATCGCCTGGTTAGGTCCGGCGATCGGCCCGGCCGCGTTTGAAGTGGGGCCGGAAGTGCGTGACGCATTTTTAGCAAAAGATGCGCAAGCCGATAGCGCATTTTTGCCGCACGGGGAAAAATTTCTGGCGGATATTTATCAGCTTGCACGCCAACGTCTGGCGAATACCGGCGTTGAACATGTCTATGGCGGGGATCGCTGCACCTTTAGCGAAAGTGAGACTTTCTTCTCTTATCGTCGCGACAAGACGACAGGTCGTATGGCAAGTTTTATTTGGCTGATATAACCTAAAGAATCAAGACGATCCGGTACGGGTAACTTTCTTTTCACATAATTCAGGTCATTCACCTTGAATAATTGAGGGATGACCTCATTTAATCTCCAGTAGCAATTTTGACCTGTTATGGGAGGAGTTATGCGTCTGGATCGTCTTACTAACAAATTCCAGCTTGCTCTTGCCGATGCCCAGTCGCTCGCGCTGGGGCACGACAACCAATTCATCGAACCTCTTCATTTAATGAGCGCCTTGCTGAACCAGGAAGGGGGATCGATACGTCCTTTATTAACCTCCGCCGGCATTAATGCTGGCCAGTTGCGCACCGCTATCGATCAGGCGCTGAGCCGTTTACCGCAGGTGGAAGGCACCGGCGGCGACGTACAGCCTTCTTCGGAACTGGTACGCGTACTGAACCTTTGCGACAAGCTGGCGCAAAAACGGGGGGACAATTTTATTTCGTCAGAGCTGTTTGTTCTGGCGGCGCTTGAGTCTCGCGGCACGTTAACCGATCTGCTGAAATCAGCCGGTGCGACCACGGCCAATATTACTCAGGCAATTGAACAGATGCGCGGAGGTGAAAGCGTGAACGATCAAGGGGCTGAAGACCAACGTCAGGCCTTGAAAAAATATACCGTCGATCTGACCGAGCGGGCTGAACAAGGTAAGCTTGACCCGGTAATTGGTCGTGATGAAGAAATTCGCCGTACCATTCAGGTACTGCAACGTCGTACTAAAAACAACCCGGTGTTAATCGGTGAGCCAGGGGTCGGTAAAACGGCAATTGTTGAAGGACTGGCGCAGCGCATTATTAACGGTGAAGTCCCTGAAGGCTTAAAAGGTCGCCGCGTACTGGCGCTGGATATGGGCGCGCTGGTGGCCGGGGCGAAATATCGCGGCGAATTTGAAGAGCGTCTGAAAGGCGTGCTGAACGATCTGGCAAAACAGGAAGGCAACGTCATCCTGTTTATTGACGAGCTGCACACCATGGTTGGCGCAGGTAAGGCTGATGGCGCAATGGACGCCGGGAATATGCTGAAACCGGCGCTGGCGCGTGGTGAACTGCACTGTGTGGGCGCCACCACGCTGGATGAATACCGTCAGTACATTGAAAAAGACGCGGCGCTGGAACGTCGTTTTCAAAAAGTGTTTGTCGCAGAACCCTCAGTGGAAGACACCATCGCTATTCTGCGTGGCCTGAAAGAACGTTACGAGCTGCACCACCATGTGCAGATCACTGACCCGGCTATTGTGGCGGCGGCAACATTGTCTCACCGCTATATCGCCGACCGTCAGTTGCCGGATAAAGCTATCGACCTGATCGATGAGGCGGCATCCAGCATTCGTATGCAGATTGACTCTAAGCCGGAGGAGCTGGACAGGCTCGACCGCCGCATTATTCAGCTCAAACTGGAACAGCAGGCGTTGATGAAAGAGTCTGACGAGGCGAGTAAAAAACGTCTCGATATGCTCAACGAAGAACTGGACGACAAAGAGCGCCAGTATTCTGAGCTGGAAGAAGAGTGGAAAGCGGAAAAAGCGTCGCTCTCTGGTACGCAAACTATTAAAGCGGAGCTGGAGCAGGCGAAGATTGCCATCGAGCAGGCGCGTCGCGTTGGCGACCTGGCGCGAATGTCTGAACTGCAGTACGGCAAAATTCCGGAGCTGGAAAAACAGTTAGAAGCCGCGACCCAGTCGGAAGGTAAAACCATGCGTCTGTTACGTAACAAAGTAACGGATGCGGAAATTGCCGAAGTGCTGGCGCGCTGGACCGGTATTCCGGTTGCCAGAATGCTGGAAGGCGAACGTGAAAAACTGTTGCGTATGGAACAAGAGTTACACAGCCGTGTGATCGGGCAGAATGAAGCCGTTGAAGCAGTATCGAACGCCATACGTCGTAGCCGCGCGGGGCTGTCCGATCCGAACCGTCCGATTGGTTCCTTCCTGTTCTTGGGGCCGACGGGGGTCGGTAAAACCGAACTGTGTAAAGCGCTGGCTAACTTTATGTTCGACAGCGACGACGCGATGGTGCGTATCGACATGTCTGAGTTTATGGAGAAACACTCCGTGTCTCGTTTGGTCGGGGCGCCTCCGGGATATGTCGGCTATGAAGAAGGCGGTTATTTGACGGAAGCGGTACGCCGTCGTCCTTATTCCGTCATCTTGTTGGATGAAGTAGAAAAAGCGCATCCGGATGTATTCAACATTCTGTTGCAGGTGCTGGACGACGGTCGGCTGACTGACGGGCAGGGGAGAACGGTCGACTTCCGTAATACGGTGGTCATTATGACTTCTAACCTCGGTTCCGATCTCATTCAGGAGCGCTTTGGCGAACTGGATTACGGTCGAATGAAAGAGATGGTGCTGGGTGTGGTTAGCCAAAACTTCCGTCCGGAATTTATCAACCGTATTGATGAAGTTGTGGTATTCCATCCGTTAGGTGAGCAACACATCGCTTCTATTGCTCAGATCCAGCTGCAGCGTCTGTACAAACGTCTGGAAGAACGTGGTTATGAAATCCATATCTCCGACGAGGCGCTGAAACTGTTGAGCGCCAACGGTTACGATCCGGTCTATGGGGCGCGTCCGTTAAAACGTGCTATTCAACAGCAGATCGAAAACCCACTGGCGCAGCAAATCCTGTCTGGTGAACTGGTTCCTGGCAAAGTGATTCGCCTTGAAGCCAATGATGATCGTATTGTGGCAGTGCAGTAAGTCACAAATTTGAATAAAACGGGCCCTGACGGGCTCGTTTTTGTTTAAAAACCAGGCGAAAATAGGCTTTTGGTTCAAATGTTGTTTGAAAAGTGAACGGTTGAGCTTTTTTTTGCATTTAGGTCTTGTCAGGCTCTAATAACTCCCTATAATGCGCCACCACTGACACGGAACAACGGCATACAGGCCGCCGGGTCAGAAAGACTTCGTTAAGAAGTCTGTGAGGAAAGCGAAAATAAAGGCTTGACTCAAAAAGAGGAAAGCGTAATATACGCCACCTCGCAACGGTGAGCGAAAGCCGCGTTGCACTGCTCTTTAACAATTTATCA